>JAKPUV010000643.1 GCA_029554925.1 Candidatus Hydrogenedentota bacterium
CTGGGCCGCCTCTGAGCCCATTTCCGGAGCGCGGCCCCCAGGAGAACGCCCATGATCTTTCAGGAAAAGCGCGGCGCGCGGGTCCTCCTGCCGGTTTTTGCCCTCTTTCTTGCGGGGAGCGTGCATTCCCAGGATCCCGGCCAGCCCCGGCAGCTTGTTCTTTTGGACGTGCCGGCGCCCGCCCTGACCGGCGTTCCCGCCGACTGGACAAACACCGGGGGGCAGCCCGTTGTCTTTGAAAAGGGCCGGGTGTACATGGTTCATTTCTGGGCCTTCGGCTGCATCAACTGCAAGCGCAACCTGCCCGCCTATGCCGCCTGGCAGGCGGCATACAGCGCAGCCCCTTTCACCGTGGTTGGCGTCCACACCCCCGAGACGTCCAAGGAGCGGGACCCGAAGAACCTTGCCGAAGCCGTCCAGGAGCACCGGATCACCTATCCGGTGCTTGCGGACGGGAAGAGCGCCAACTGGAAACGCTGGCAGCAGCAGGTGTGGCCCACCGTCTACCTCGTGGACAAGCGGGGCCATGTGCGCGCCTACTGGGTGGGCGAGCTGGAATGGGAGAACGCGGGCGGCACGCGCATCATGGACGGCATTCTCCGGCACCTGCTCAACGAGCCCGCCCCGGCACCGTGACCTCCCCGCCGCCTACACCGTCCAGTCGCGCTCGGGGCGGGAGCGCAGGCGGTTGGCCTCGTCGTCGCGGAGGAAGGTCTCGGTCTTGGGGTCCATCTCCAGTTTCCGGCCGAGGAGCCAGGAGAGGGCGGCGGCGTGGCAGGCGATGTGGGAGCGGCGCATGACTTCGGGGTTGGCCGCCGTCGCGCCGCGCGATTTCACGCAGTCGAGGAAGTCGCGGGTGTGGGCGAGGACGTCAATGCCGTTCTCGACCTTTGGCAGGTCCGCGAGCTCCTTCTTCAGCGCGTCGGAGGACACCTCGATGCCGCCGCTGTCTCCCGCCTCCACCCAACCGTCGTCTCCCTCGAAGCGCACGGGGCAGGTGCCGAGGGCCTGTATCCAGCCGGGGCGCTCCTCGAAGGGCGTCTTCAGGAAATGGATGCGCAGGGTGACGCCGTTGGCGTAGCGGGCGGTGATGCCCGTCTCGTCCGGTTCATAGGAGAGGGGCACCGTGTCGTCGGCGCGGTTGGCCCACTGGCAGAGGTCTACGGTGTGGGCGCCCCAGTCGAGCAGGCGCGCGCCCGACTCGAAGTCCCAGTGGGCGCGCCAGCCGCCGTTGACGTATTCGGGGTTGTAGGGCCGCCAGGGGCAGGGGCCGAGCCAGAGGTTCCAGTCCACCTCCTCCGGGTCGGGGGTGGGCTCGCCGGGCAGCCAGGCGGTTTTGATCTCGGGGACGTAGGCGCTGGCGTGGAGGGTGTGGATGCGGCCGAGTTTTCCGGAATGCGCGAGCGCCACGGCCTTCTGGAAGTTGGCCACACTGCGGCGCTGGGTGCCCGCCTGGAAGACGCGGCCCGTGCGTTTCATGGTGTCGGCGAGCTCCTGGCACTTGGCGATGGTGAGGCCGCAGGGCTTCTCGCTGTACACGTCCTTGCCCGCCTCCGCCGCGAGGATCGAGGCCGGGGCGTGCCACCGGTCGCCCGTGGCGATGAGGACGGCGTCGATGTCGTCGCGCGCGAGGAGCTCGCGGAAGTCGCGGTAGACCGCGCAGTCCGCGGTTCCGTGGGTTTTGTCCACGAAGGTCTTGGCGGAGTTCCGCCGGCCCCGTTGAACGTCGGCCACGGCCACGCAGCGCACGTCGGGATGGGTCAGCATCTGGGGCAGCACATGGCGGCACCGGGGCCCCGCGCCGATGACGCCCAGCGTGATGGTGCCGCTTGGGGGCACCGCGCGCCCGCGCGCGGTGGCGCAGGAGGACAGCACCCCCGCCGCGGACACGGATGCGGCGGCAGCCTGGATGAACTGGCGGCGGGGGAGGCGGCCTTCGGTTTCCATCGGGGGCTCCTTTTCTGTCCGGGGGCGGCGGCGGTCATTCTACCCGGAACGCGCCCCCCGTTGACACCCGCGGCGGCGGCGGGGTATCGTAGCGCCCATGCCCACCGTGCGGCTTGACATCGCCGATCCCGTGACCCGGCTGACCCTGGAGGCCCTCCTGCGCGCCGCCGGGCACACCGTGTGCCGCGACGGGGGCGACGTGCTCGTCACCGACACACCGCGCCATGCCGTGGAGGCCGCCGCGGCCGTGCCCGCGCTGGTGGTGGCCATGCCCGCCGGGCTGCCGGAGGCGGCCGCCGCCGTGGCCGCGGGCGCGGCGGGGATCATCCACCTGCCCCCGGTGCCCGGCGAGGCGGCCGCGCTGGTGCGCCGCGCGCTGTCCGGTTCCACGGCGGACCCGGACACGCCCGCCCCCGGCGAGGACCTCTCGCTGGCCGCTGCGGAGCGCCGCCACCTCCTGCGGGTGCTCCGGCTGTGCCACGGCAACCGCGCCGAGGCCGCCCGCGTGCTGGGCATCGGCCGCAACACCCTGTGGCGCAAGCTGCGCGACACCGGCCCCACCCCCTGATTTTTCCCCGCGAAAGGATTTTTCAAGACCATGAACACCGCCCTTGACTGCATCCCCTGCCTCGTGCGCAGCGCGCTGGACGCCGCCCGTCTCTTCACCGACGATCCGGCGGTCCACGAGCGCATCGTGCGCGAGGTGCTGGAGACCACCGCCGGCATGGACCTGTCCATCCGGCCGCCCCTCATGGCCCAGCGCATCCACCGCCGTCTGCGCGAACTGACGGGCAACGGCGACCCCTACGGCCCCGCCAAGGAGCGGTTCAACGCCCTCGCCGCGGAGCTGCTGCCCGCGCTGGAGGCGGAGCTGGACGCGGCCGCGGACCCCTTCAACATGGCGGTCCGCCTGGCGATCGCGGGGAACATCATTGACCTCGGCCCCAACCTGCACCTGTCCGAGGCGCACATCCGCGAAAGCCTGGAACAGGCCCTCGCCACACCCCTCGACGGCGACTCGGACGCCTTTCGCAGGGAGGTTGACGCCGCGCGGGACATTCTTTACCTCGCGGACAACGCCGGAGAAATCTACTTCGACCGGCCCCTGCTTAAACGCCT
>JAKPUV010000649.1 GCA_029554925.1 Candidatus Hydrogenedentota bacterium
GTGGGCCGCCCCCATCACCGTGGCGTTGTCCCCAAGGGTTGCCGGGAGAATGCGGACATTCTTGCGCAGGAAGGGCATGGCGTGGTCGGCCACACCGCGCCTGATCTCCTTCATGAACAGGTCGGGCATGGCGGTGACGAGGCCGCCGCCGACCACCACCACCTCGGGGCTGAGGATGTTGATCAGGTTTCCCGCCGCGATCCCGATGTAGTACGCCGCGCGCCGCACGACGTCCTCCACCTTCTTTTCCCCCTTGGCGACGGCCTCGGCGATCACACCGCTACGGATGGTTGCCAGGTCGGCGCCGCACCGCTCCAGGATGAAGGGCGCGTCCTCGCGGATGGCCAGCGCGGCAATCTCCTTGGAGATGGCGATGCGCGAGGCGACGGCCTCCAGGCACCCCCGCTTGCCGCAGCCGCAGAAGGGGCCGCCGACCTCGACGGTCATGTGGCCGATCTCGCCCGCCGCGCCGGAGAACCCGTGCAGCATTTTCCCGTCCACGATGATGCCCCCGCCGATGCCAGTGCCGGGGAAGATGCCGACCACGTGGCGGCAGCCGCTGATCTCGCCGAAGCACCACTCGCCGTAGGTGCCCACGTTCACGTCGTTGTCCACCACGACCGGCACCCCGAACCGCTTCCTGAGCATCTCCGCCAGGGGGAAGTTCTTCCAGCCGAGGTTCGGCGTGTCTATGATCACCCCGGTGTCCGGGTCGAGCGGTCCGGGCGAGCCGACGCCGATGCCGCTGATTTTGGGGCCGCCCGCCGACTCAATGGCCGTTTCGATGATCTTGACAATGCGGTCCTCCGACCGCTCGCGGGACTTGGTCTTGCTCTTCTTTTTGCACACCCCGAGGATGTTGAAGTCGCTGTCGAACACCGCGGCCATCATCTTCGTGCCCCCGATGTCCATCCCCACCACATGCTGGCCTGCCTTCAGGATCTTTTTCATGCCATGGTCTCCCTTGGGTTCCGCTGGCGAAACGTATCTGATGAACGGCCGTTCCGTCAAGCCCCGCGCCCCGCTTTTCCGGTTTTTTCGCGGAGGGAAACTTGCGGACCCGCGGCGGAAATTGCTAAGATACGCGGGCCGCTGGGGCAGTAGCTCAGTTGGGAGAGCGCCGCGTTCGCAATGCGGAGGTCTGGGGTTCGATCCCCCACTGCTCCACCAGTGAAAAACACAAGCCGCGCGTTCCATACCGGAACGCGCGGCTTTTGTTTTCGGGGGAATTACTTGGCGGGCGGGGCTGGGGCGGGGCCCTGGTTCATGAAGAGGTGGAGGCCTTCCTTGCCGGGGGCGAGGATGTCTTTCCAGCCGTTCTTGTCCACGTCCTCGACCCAGAAGTAGATGCCCGCGCCGCTGTGCTTGTCGGGGGTGCCGTAGTCCACCGTGACGCGCTCGAAGGCACCACCGTTGATGCGGTAGTAGTAGAGGCCGACCGGGTCGTTGGCGCCCGGGTCGTGGCCGTTGTGGGCGTAATAGCGCTTGCCGGTCACGAGGTCCAACTTGCCGTCGTTGTCCATGTCGTGGAGCTGGAGGTCGTGGAACTGGGAGCGGCGCGTTTCGATGTCGTGCTTGGTCCAGGTGCGCTTGCCGTCGGCCTTGCCCTGCTCCAGCCAGTAGAGGCCGTAGTTGTGGGCCTCGCCGATGATGAGGTCGGCCAGGCCGTCGCCGTTCACGTCGTGCACGAGCATGGGAATGCTGGCCATGGGGGCCTCGAACTCCGGGTGCCACACCCAGGCGTTCATGTCGTAGGTGTTCTCCGGATTCTCGAACCAGCCGCCGGCAAAAACCAGGTCGGGGCGGCCGTCGCCGTTGATGTCGCCCGCGCCCGCGCCATGGCCGCCGCCGCCCTTCACCGCGACCGTGAACTGCTCAAAGCCGCCGGCGCCTTTTCCCTGGGCGTCCTTCTTGAGTTTGAAGATGTGCACGGGATTGGTGACGGGCATGACCTCGGGCATGCCGTCGCCGTCCAGGTCGCAGAAGAGGGTGCGCTCGACATTCCCCACTTCGGCCACCAGGTGCGTGGTCCACTCGGTCTCCTGTCCCTTGGGGTTTTCCCGCCAGGACAGGTTCATGCCCCACCATCCGCCGGTGACAATGTCGAGGTAGCCGTCACCGTTCACGTCCATGGGGTAGTTCGAGAAGTCGTCGTAATAGGTGTCCTGATACATCGGCTCACAGGCCTTGACCGCGCGGTCAAAGGCGGGGCCGGGGTACCAGAACCCGCCCGAGAACAGGTCGAGGACGCCGTCGTTGTTCACGTCAAAGATGGCGGCGGCCTCATAGGTGCCGGTGCCGATCCGGCGGCCCTCAAAGACCGGGGGCTCCGCGCCGAAGGACAGGCCGGACACCAGCAGGGCCCCGGCAAAGAACAGTGAAAATGCGCGCATGATGTCTTCTCCAGATGCGTTGGGGTTCATTCCACAGTGAAGGCGGGCACGGTGCCGTCGGGCCGGGTCAGGCGCAGGCCGAAATTCCAGCCGCCCATGCGCTGGG
>JAKPUV010000657.1 GCA_029554925.1 Candidatus Hydrogenedentota bacterium
GCGCATGGCATGGGGGATGGCGGCTGTCCGTTCCCCCCCCTTCCCCCCCGGGGTCGGAGGGGGCATGGGGGGCGGCGGCAACGGGGGCGGTCCTGGTCCATGGGAGGCGGCCCTCCCCGCGGAAGGTAGGGAGGGAGGACAGGCGCGGGCAACGGGGGCGGCCCTTGGCCGGTCATGGCTGCCGCTCCTTCGCGCGGGTGCTCAACAGTTCGCCGAGCAAGTCCAGGAGAGTGTCACGGTCCAGCTCCTCGAGAAGCGCGTGCAGCACCGCCTTCCTGGATTCTGGGGTAACCGTTGGGGTAACAGAAGTTTTTGTGCTTTGCAACCCCTTATCCTGAAAGTCTTTAGAACTTGAGGACGCCAGCTTCCCAAGCTGGATGTCGCGGGTTCGAACCCCGTGTCCCGCTCCATTTTCTTTTAACACCCGTTTTTTTGGAAGGGGGCTGTGTGGCGGGGTTTGGGATTTCTTAGTTTTCACGGTGTTTGCGGCGCGGGGGGCGGGTTGGATATGATGCGCGGCCGTGGGGGTGTTGGTCGCGCCCCCCGAGAGGGACGGTCCGCATGGTTTGCCGCTTTTCAGCCGCCCGCAGTCTTCTTCTTGCCGGGGCGCTTTTGTTCCCGCTGTGCGCCGTCGCGGAGGATGCGCCCGCGGACCCCTGGTTCTGGGGCGTGGGCTCGTGCAATTACCATGTCCCCCTGCGGGAGTCGGAGGCCATGATTGACCGCCAGCTCAACACCTTCTTCCCGCTGATCTTTCCCAACTGGGAGCGGCCGGTGACCTTTGGGGACTGGTCGGAGGATTTCATGATCTGGGACCTGTGGGGGCTGGTGGGCCGGAAGCTCTCGCCCGAATGGTCCTGTTTCGCCGCCGTGGGCGGGTCGGGCGCGCCCATCCGCAACCACGAGTCGCCGAAGCTCTTTGGCGTGGTGCCGTTCAAGGCGGACATGGGCTTCACGCGCGCCGATGTGTACGGCTCCCTCGGCCTGACGTACTACCCCTGGGGCATGCCGCAGTACCCCGAGTCGGGCTCGTTCCTGGAGCGGGCCGTCGGCGGGGTGAAACCGTTCGTGGAGCTGATGGGGAACTACACCTATCTCCACGGGACGGCGACGGTGAAAATGGGGCCGGTCTTCGCGCCGAACCTCTACAAGCAGAAGCAGGTGTTCGACTACCATCTGGTGGATTTTGCGCCCACCCTGGGCGCCGAGTTCCCCGTGTCCCCCCGGAGCGCGGTCCTGTTCAAGGTGAACTACCATCTTTTCACCACGCACCAGGATGAGTTCAACTCGCCGGGGTTCTCCCTGTCGTTCAAGCATTCCTTCGGCGGGGGCCGGCGCGCGGAGAAGAAGAGGGGGGCGGATGGCCGGAGAGATGACTGACCTTGCGGTTCGGGAGACCGTTGCCGCCCTCCGGGCGGAGGGGCTGCGGATCACGGACATCCATGTCCATCCCCTCGACGTGATGGGCCATGTCCTGCCGGAGGACAGCGTGGCGGCCGCTGCGGGGGCCCCCGCGGCCACTGCCGGCGTCGGGCGCGCGCCGAGCCTCTCCCAGCGGCTGGCGTTCGGCCCCCTCGCCGACGCGCTCATGCGGGCCGTGTTCCGTTTCGCGCCGGGCGCGGCGCACCGCGAGATCGCCCATGTCTTCGCCGGGGCCTCGCGGGAGCGCGTCCTCCGGGAGATGGACGACGCCGGGCTAGACCGGGCCGTCCTGCTGCCCATCGAGCCGTGGACGCCGTGGGCGGGCGTCGCGGACGCGTACACCGGCGACCGCCTCGGGGTCCTGGGCAGCGTGGATGTCCACCGCACCCCGGAGGGGGAGATTCCCGCGCTGGTGGCGCGGTTCCGCGAGCACGGCGCGCGGGGCATCAAGCTCCACCCCAACCTCCAGGGTTTCCGGCCCCTGCCCGAAGAAAACCCGCCCGCCATCGCCGGACGGCTCCGCGCGCTCTACGCCGCCGCGCGGGAACACCGCCTCTACCTGCACTTCCACGG
>JAKPUV010000429.1 GCA_029554925.1 Candidatus Hydrogenedentota bacterium
CGGCCCGGCCATCCGCCCCGCCTGAAGCCCGATGGGAAGCCCCAGAAACACCACCAGCGCAACCGCCGCGCCGATCCATACTTTCTTGTTTCCGTCCACAGGTGGGACTCCCGGCCCCCCCTTGCGTTTCCCGCGGACGGGGCGTCTCCTCGCGCCCGCCCGGCGGGCGTTCACTGCGCGGAAAGTATAGCACAGGGCGGCGGCGCGCCCGTCTCACCGGGCCGGCAGGCCGTCTTCGCGCAGCCGACGGCGAACGGTCTCCGCAACCACGCGCGCCCCCGCCGGGGTGTTGTGCACCCCGTCGCAGAAGACGGGTTCGGGGCTTTCAGAGAAGGGACGGCGCAGGTCAATGACCCCGGCGGGCTCCCACTTCGCCGCCTCGGCGATGAGCGACTGGTAGGTGAGGGGGGCATACTCATCCACACCGCTCCCCGCGGCCTGTTCCGGCACCGGCCAGAGGTTGAGGTAAAGGCGCACCCCCCGCGCGGAGCAGGTTTTGGCCATGGCGATAAGAATGTCCAGAAACTCGCCGGGGGTCACACCGGTCTGGATCGCATCCTGGGATGGCCTCGCGCGCGCGCTCATGCCTTGCAGCATCTTCAGCAGCTGCCCGCCCGCGCGGCTCCTTCCAAAGAGGGGGGGCGATTTCCCTGTCACGAAGGTCCCATGGGCTGCGGTCGTTAAACCCGAAGGTCGCGATCACAACATCCGGCTGAAGATCGAAGCCCCGCGCCATGAGATAGGCCAGTCCCTGAAAAGAGGACATGCCGATCACCCCGGCGTTGAGCACCTCGGCGCGCGCGCCCTCCGCGTCCAGCAGGGATTGCAGCACGGCGGGCCAGGTCTCATGGTCCTCCAGATACTGCCCGAAAGTGGTGGAGTCCCCGATGGCCAGGATGCGCAGCCGCCCCCCCTTTTCCCCGGTGGCGGGCCCGCGCATGCCCAGTGCGTTGGTGGTCACGCGGAATGCGTTGCCGCATCCCTCCGACTGGGACTCAAACAGTTCCCCCTTCAAGTTGGGGCGGTTCGTCCAGAACATGCCCGGATCCCCCTGCAGGATGCGGTTGAGATCCAGGCGGCGCTGCACCACCATCAGCTCGTCCTTTCGGAACAGCGGCGCCGCCCACAGCCCGATGTACAGCGTCGCCCCCATGAGCAGCACAAAAAGCATCCCCAGCAGGAAGGACACCCGGCGCGTGCGCAGGACCATCCTCGGAGTCTCAATGTCTTGAACGTCGCTCACCCGGAAACACTCTCCGCACAGCCTGACGCCGCCGGCGCCAAGTATACACCCGGGCCGGCGGCGGAGCGAGCACACCTGCGCCAATCTTCCGCGGCGCTTGGATGTCCCTCTGTGCAACGCGCCCATGGTTCTTCCACACGAACCGTCAGAGCGGGTTCGGCGGCGGCGGGCACCGGAGCCCCCCGTCCCCTTCAGACACCCGGGTGCCCGGTGCGCGGGGCGGCCCCGCATCTTCCCCGCGCAGCCTGCACAAGGTCTCGCCACCCCGCAGTGTCCAGTCATCCCTGTCTTCCGCCCACGCCCGATGGGTCCGGGGGGCGCTATTTCTCGGCCGCCTTCGCCGCCGCCGCCACGCGGTCCATCTCGCGCAGAAACTGCCCCGCCACGCCGGGGTCGTGGACGATGAGCATGTTCTCATCGTTCCGCTTCTCGGCGCTCTCGCTGAAGTTGTAGCTGCCCGCCGCGACCGCCGCCCCGTCCACGACGATCACCTTGTGGTGCATCGCGCCGGGGTTGCCGTCGAGCAGGATCTCGGCGCCCCGCACGGCCAGCCACTCGTCGCGGGATGACGGCGACCCGGCCCCGCGCCGCTCGAACACCCCGCGCACCGCCACCCCGGCGGCCAGCCGCCCCGCCAGCTCCTCCGCCAGCCCCTCCGAGGTGAACGAGAAGGCCATGAAGTCCACCCGGGCGCGCGCGCCGCGCACAAAAGCCCGCAGCGCCTCCTCAACCCCGTCGTCGGGCGAGAAGAGGCACTCGATCCGGACGCCCCCCGCCACGGCCGCGCGGTGCGGCGTCGGCAGGCAGGGCCCCGCCCCGAACATGCGCCGGGTGAACATCTCGTCGAACTCGGCGGTGTAGCTCTCCGCCAGCTCCGGAGACACCACCAGCAGCGCGTGGTTGTCGTTGCGGAAGAAGCAGTTCGCCGTCACGTTCACCGACCCCGTCCACACGGTGCGCCCGTCTATCACGCAGAACTTGTCGTGCATGAGGCCCGATCCGTTGTCGAAAACCACGGGCACCCCCGCCTCCCGAACCCGCCGCAGGGCCGCCCGGTCGCGGTGGTCGTACTCCGTGACCAGGGCGGTGCGCACCCCGCGCCGGTGCAGGTCCACCAGCACATCCGCCGCCTCGGGCAGGTCGAGGTCGTACCACGCGCACAGCGCCGACTCCCGCGCCCCCGCCAGCGCACCCAGCAGCCGCGTGTGCGGCCCGGCGGCGTCCGCGCGGTCGGCCGGAAAGAAGAGCGCCTCGACCGCCGGCGCGGAGGCTTCGGGAGGGGCCGCGGCCGTCGGGGTGGCCGGTGCCCGCACCGGTGCGGGCGCGGGAACGGCGGTCAGACGCCCCGCGACGTAGGCCATGACGAAAATCAGCGCGCCCGCAGCCGCCAGGCCGGAGAAAAGCCACGCGCGGCGCCTGCGGCGCGGGACGGTTGAGAACGGCGCACCCATGCGCCCCATCGTAGCAGAAAGGGAGAAGCGCCGGTGCGGAGGCGCGGGGGCCGGTTGCGCGGGACGGGGCCCGGCGACTACACTGGGACACCGTTCCGAAAGGCCCCCTTCCCGAGGTTTTCCCATGACCCCCCCGCTCATTCTGGTGACAAACGACGACGGCATCGGCGCGCCGGGCCTGGCGGCGCTGGCCGCCGCGCTGGAGCCCCTGGGCGAGGTGCATGTCTACGCCCCGGACCGCCAGCGCAGCGCCGTGGGGCACGCCGTGTCGCTGCACACGCCGCTGCGCGTGACGGACACGGGGGAGCGACGGCGGATGGTGGACGGCACCCCCACGGACTGCGTGATGCTGGCGGTGCGGGGGCTGCTCCCCCGCAGGCCGGCGCTGGTGGTCAGCGGGATCAATTCGGGGGCCAATCTCGGCGACGACGTGACCTATTCCGGCACCGTCGCGGGGGCCTACGAGGGCATGCTCCTGGGCATCCCCTCGCTGGCGGTCTCCAACATCGCGTACGCCCCGGAGCACTACGCCGCTTCGGCGGCGGTGGCGGCGCGACTGGCGGCGCGGGTGCTGGAGCGCGGGCTGCCCGCCGGGGTCATGCTCAACGTGAACATCCCCGACCTCCCCGGGAACCGGATCGCCGGCGTCGCGGCCACCCGCATGGGCCGCCGCAACTACCAGGACGAGATCGTCGAGCGCGAGGACCCGCGCGGCGGCCGCTACTACTGGATCGGCGGCGCGCAGCCCGACCACTACCCGGAGACGGGCACGGATTTCGAGGCGGTCGGCCGCGGCCTGGTGAGCGTGACGCCGCTGCACCGGGACCTCACGGCCCACGGCGCCCTGGCCGGCCTCGCGGCCCTGCTGGACGGCGCGGCCGGCTGAGGCCCTGCGCCGCGCTTGACTTGGGTCCACCGTCCCGCGCTATGGTGTCTGCAAACCCGTAACCGGCGCCGCGCGGGAAACGCCCCCGGCGTGAAAGGATTTCCCCCCCATGCCCAGAGACCTCTCCAGACGCTCCTTCCTGAAACACGTGTCCGCCGCGGGCCTCGCCATGCCGCTGATCCTCCCGCGGCTGAGCCTCGCCGCGCCGCCCTCGGGCAGGCTCCAGCACGCCGCCATCGGCGTGGGCGGCCAGGGGGCCTCGGACCTCGAGAACATCTTCGCGAGCGGCAAGGTGGACGTGTACGCCCTGTGCGACATTGACGAGCGCACCCTCCAGAAGGCGGCCAAGCGCTATCCCGGCGCGCGCCTCTACCGCGACTGGCGCGAGATGCTGGAGAAGGAGGAGAAGAACGTTGACTCCGTCAACGTGTCCACCCCGGACCACATGCACGCCGCGCCGGCCATGACCGCCATCCGCAAGGGCAAGCACGTCTTCTGCGAGAAGCCGCTGACCCACGAGGTCTACGAGGCGCGGAAACTCACCCTCGCCGCCCGCGAAAAGGGCGTCGCCACGCAGATGGGCATCCAGATCCACTCCCACGAGTTCTACCGCACCGCCGTCCACTGGCTGAAGGCCGGCGCCATCGGCAAGGTCACCGCGTGGCACTCCTGGTCCGCCGCCGTCTACACCACGGACGACAAGAAGCGCCCGGCGGGCTCCGACCCCGTGCCGGAGCATGTGGCCTGGGACCTGTGGCTCGGCGTCGCGCCGAAGCGCCCGTACAAGAAGGACATTTACCACCCCTTCAAGTGGCGGTGCTGGCGCGACTTCGGCGGCGGCGCCACGGGCGACTTCGGCTGCCACATCTTCGACCCTGTCTTCACCGCGCTGGAAATCGGCGCGCCCCTCTCCATCGTCTCCGAGACCGAATGCGTCAGCGACGAGGTGCACCCCGGCTGGTCCATTGCGCGCTATGTCTTCCCCGGCGCCGCGCTGACGGCGGGCAAGACCATTGAGGCCGTGTGGATGGACGGCGGAAAGATGCCCGCCCCCGGCGTGTCGCCCCATGTGCCCGCCGACCGCGAGCTGCCCCCCAGCGGCTCCCTCGTCATCGGCGAGGAGGGCACCCTGCTGATCCCCCACGTCGGCCCGCCCAAGCTCTTCCCCGAGGAGAAGTTCAAGGACTACCCCAAGCCCGAGCTGGCGCCGCTGGACCACTACCACGAGTTCGTGGAGGCCGCGCTCGGCAACGGGAAGCCCGGGGCCAACTTCGACTTCGCCGGCCCCCTCACCGAGGCCGTGCTGCTGGGCAACATCGCCAACCGCTTCCCCGGCGAGACCCTGGAGTGGAACGCCGAAAAGCTCAAGTTCACCAACCACCGCAAGGCCAGCGACCTGCTCCGCCGCCGCTACCGCGGCGGATGGCGCGTGCGCGGACTGTAGGGCGGATCCAACCATCCGGAGGCCGCCCTGCTCCGCGCAAGCGGGGGGGGCGTTCCGCAAGCCGGGCGCGGGGGTGCCGCTTGCTGCGCCCTCTTCCCCTGCGGGATGACCGCCCCGCCCGGGTTGTTTGTTTTTGTCCCTTTGTGTAGAATGCCCCCAACGGCTGGGAGATGCGGTCATGGAAAACATGCTGACGGTCGAGGAGGTCGCCGATATCCTCAAGGTGAAGCCCATCACGGTGCGCCAGATGTACCGCGAGAAACGCCTGCGCGCCTTCAAGATCGGAAAGGCTTGGCGCACCACGCAGTCCATCCTCGAGGAGGACATCGCCTGCCTGAGCCGGGGCGAGAAGCCGCCCGAGCTGCCGCCGCAGGCCGCCTTCGGCCCCACCGCCAAACCGGGCGCCAAGCGCGGCCGCAAGCCCCGCGCGGCGCAGGAACCGGTCCCCGCCCCCGCCCCCGCCGCGCCCGTCGTGCGGGAGGAGCCGGCCCCGGCGCCCGCCGTTGAAGCCGCCGCCCCGGCGGCGGTGGAGGAGCCGCAGGACGCGCCCCCGGCGGACGAGGACGCGCCGAAGGAGAGGCGCCGCCGCCAGAAGGCGCAGGAGCCCCAGGACGACGGCCAGCCCCTGCTGTTCTGAGGGGGCGTCCGTCAGAGGCGCGTTTCGATCCAGTGGTGCAGGAGCGGGTAGGACACCGCGTGGATGAGCGTCAGCGGCAGGATGGTGCGGTGCCTCAGGAAGTAGGCCGCCGCGAAGAAGCCCGCGGGGAAGGTGAGGACCATCTGCACGGGGATGAGGGTGCCCGGGATGCGCGCGGGGGTCCAGAAGTGGGCCAGGCTGAAGGCCAGCCCGACGGCCAGCGGCAGCCGCCACGCCCCCCGGAACACCGGCAGGGCGGACAGCGACACGAGGCCGACGGAGCACAGGGCGAACTGCTGCGGAAAGGCCCCAGGGATGTACTCCACCATCTCGGTGGCATAGTGCGGAGGGAAGTCCAGCCCGCCGCCCGCTCGGAGGCCCAGCCCGGCGAGCGCGGCCACGGCCACCACCAGCAGGACGAACCCGGAAACCAGCGCCCCCGGCGTCAGCGGCGTGGTCAGGCCCCAGGCGTCCAGTTTCTCCGGGGCGCGGCGCGCCCGCGCGAGGATGTATCCCAGGACCAGCAGAGAGGCCGCCTCATTGGTCAGGGTCAGGCCGATGTGCAGCGCGGGAAAGAACCGCTGCGCCGCCTTGAGCGCGACGAAGACCGCCCCCAGCAGCACGGCGAACCCCACGTCCAGCCGGTCAATCCGCGGGGCCTCCGCGCCGGACGGCCGGTCCTGGCCCGGCCCTGTCATTCGGAGCAGCAGAGGCGGCCGGTGAACGCGCCGCCGCCGTCCGCGTTGGCGACGGCCTTCACAAGCCACGCGATGGTCTCGCCGAGGTCCTTCATGTTGTTGAGGCCCTCGGCGTCGTTGGCGGCCTCGCCCTTCTCCAGGCCGAAGCCCATGTTCCAGTAGGTGGACCCCGGCACGATCATGCGGGTCATGAGGAACATGTGGTTGATGGCGTCCTGCACGCCGCCCGCGCC
>JAKPUV010000692.1 GCA_029554925.1 Candidatus Hydrogenedentota bacterium
GTAGTACATCTGCCACATGACTCACAAAATAATGTACACCGATTCTGCTATACTATTGCCCGTTCAGCCAATATCCGACATAGTCGGACGTTGCCAGACACCGTCCGACAAAACCAGCATCATCCCGGAGAATTTCATGACTGCACAAACCACTCCCTCTGAAAAGCCCCTGGGTTCCTGTTCCAAAGTTCCCCTGCTGCCGTCCCATTATCTGACCATCACCGTCATCATGGGCCTGATGGGCGCGTTCTACTGGGCCATACGCGGCACGGGCGGGTACGGCGGCGGACAGGGCGCGTTGCTGGCGGGGCTGGGCTGGGGCACCCTCTGGTATTTGTTTTCCTGTCTCGACGGCACGTCGCGGCAGCGCCCTTATGGTTCGGCGCGCATGATCGCCGCCATCACCTTCGGTGTCGGCATCGGCGGCATGACAGGCTACGGCGTGTATATCGCGTGGCTGCAGGGGAAGTTCTATCTCAACTATCCCGACGGTGTGCGCGATGTGGCTGCATGGACGGGCTACGCCATGCTGTTCTTCTGCGGCCTGCACTGGGGCGGCATCGCGGGTGCCTTCATCGCGTGGGCCCTTGCGGGCCCCGTGTCCCGCAAGACCTGGATCCTCCGCATCGCGTCCGGCGTCGCGGGCGCGCTGCTGGCCGTGCTGTTTGTCAGCCGCCTTCCCCAGCTCTTCCTCCCCTTCCACGCCGAGGGCCTCTACCTCGACCCGGCGAACGAAACCTGCATCCGCGCGGCGGGATCCATGGAGAACGTTTTCTCCCATGTCGGCCTCTTCCTCGGGTTCCTGGTCTGCGAGGCGGCGCGCGGCAACCGGCGCGGCGCGGTCCTTATGCTGTTCGTTGCCCTGGGCTTCGCCCTGCCCTTCGCCGTCGGCGGGTACTGGCACACCCTGCGCGGGGCCTCCCTGAAACTCGACTGGTGGAAGAACTGGGAGATGTCCATCGGCCTCGGCGGCGGCCTCACCTTCGGCGGGGTCTTCTGGGCCGTCCACCGCGAACCCGCCCCCGCCCGGAAAGACGACGGCGTTCCCCTCGCCGTTCGGATACTGCTCGGACTCGCCCTGTATGTCACGGTCCGGGGCGCGATAAAGGGCGTTCTGGCCCACGAAGAAGTGGACTCCAAGGCCTTCATGAACAGTCTGGACGCTACCGTCCTGATGCTGGGCGCGCTGGGATTCTTCCTGCACCGCGCGGCGGGGAAGTATCGCGTCGGGTTTCTCTCCCAACTACCCGCGGGGGCGCTCCTCGCCGGGCTCGGCGTCATCTGCCTCTGCGGCTATGCCGTCACCCTGCCCGGCGGTCCCAGCACGGGCCGCAGCTTCCTGCTGGCCGTGTATACTGGGGACGTCCTGGCGGGCGGCCTGATTATGCTGGGCGTGCTCCACGGCGGACGCGGCGCATCGCCGTCCGCCCCGGACCCGCGCTGACCGAAGCACGGCGAAAAGAACCAGGGAGGATGGGATCATGGCACGGGGAATCGTCTGGGCGGCGGCGGTCCTGCTGGCGGCGTCGTCGTCGTTCGCGGAACTGCAAAACGTGGAGGTGGCTGCGGATGGTTGGCCGTGGTTGGGACCCTTCCCCCCCCAGCACCGCCTGATCGTCAACAACGACGGCACGAACCTCTTCTGGCGCGACGACCTCACGATGGACATGGTGCGCCGCCATGCCGCCGAGTGCCCGGACGCCGTGACGACTTACATGGTCTGCCCCAACGGCATCCACAAAATGATGTACCCCAGCGCGCTCGAGGAGCTGTCCACGCGCGGCGCCCTGCCCGCGCTGGTCGCCCAGGGCGAGGACCCCTTCGGCGCCTTCCTTGCGGCGCTGAAGACCCGGGGATTCGAGGTCTTCATCACCTTCCGCATGAACGAGGTCCACAACGTGGACCAGCCCAACGAGCCCGACCTCTGCGCCTTCTGGCGCGACCACCCGGAGTGGCATGTCCAGCCCGACGCCCCCCTGGGGAACTGGATGGCCCACTGCCTCGACTATTCGCGGCCCGAGGTGCGCGAGCGCACCGTCGCCCTCGTGTCGGAGCTGCTGGAGAAGTACCGCCCCGACGGCATCGAGCTGGACTGGATGCGCTTTCCCCGCCACCTCTCCGGCACGCCGGAGCAGGTCTGGGAAAAGCGCGGCGCGCTGACCGGGGTCGTCGAGGCCGTCCGCGCGAAGGCCGGGGAACTGTCCAAACGCCTGGCCCGCGAGGTGAAGGTCTCCGTCCGCGTGCCCACGAGCGCCGCCGGATGCCGCGCCCTCGGCGTGGACCTCGGCGACTGGGCGCAGCGCGGGCTGGTGGACTTCGTGACCGCATCCCCCTTCCTCGCCAGCGATTTCAACATGCCCCTGGCGGAGCTGCGGGTCCTCATCGGGGAGAAGATGCCCCTCTACGCCGCCATCGAGATCGGCCACTCCGGCCGCAACCACACTGAGGCCTCCCTCCACGCCGCCGGACTCGGCCTCTACGGCTCCGGCGCGGACGGACTGTACCTCTTCAACTTCCCCTGCTGGCGCGAGACGCAGGAGGCCCCGCCCTGGTCCTGGGTGCCCCCCCTCCGCGACCCGCACTGGCTCACCCTGGGCACCCTCGACTTCCCCCTCATCAACGGCACCCACCGCGTCGCGGGCGTGGACCTGCCCGCCCCCCTGCCTCTCACCGTGCCGCCCAAGCAGACCGTACCGCTGGTGTGGCCCCTGCCCGGGCAGGCCGTGGAGAAGGCCGCCGTGCTGGAGAGCCTGCGCCTGACCCTCGACACCGACGCCCCGCTTGCCGCCCGCCTCAACGGCGAGGCCCCCGGCGAGAACGGCGCGCTTCCCGCCGCCGCCCTCCGCGCCGGGGACAACACCCTTGAACTCCAGAACGACGGCGACACCCCCGTGGTCCTCCGGGACGCCCACCTCCTCCTGGCCTTCCCCCCGGCGGCCCCCGTCTTCCCCACCCTCCCGGAGGAACAGTGTGTTTACGTCTCCCCCGCCGGCTCCGACAGCAACCCCGGCACCCGCGAGGCGCCCGTCGCCACGCTCGAAGGGGCGGCGAAGGCGTTTCAGGGGCGCGCCACGCCGCCGCAAGGAACGGAACAGTGCGTGTGGGTTGCCGGGGGCACCTATGACATGAACGGGCTTGGGAAGCTGTTGCCTGGGTACTTGGAAGGTGGATGCAAACACCTCTACCTGAGAGCCTTTCCGGGAGAGACCCCGGTGTTTTCTGCCGGATGGTCCGTGGGGGGATGGAAGGACGCCGGGGATGGGCGTTGGAAGAGCGGTGATGTTGGGCACGAAAAGGTCATTTTTTGCCACGACATGCTTTATGTCAACAACCGACGCGCCGTGCGCGCGCGGGCACCCTTCCCCGAAACATGGGAACGATGGGGGGACTACGACCATGTGGACGGTGAGGCCGGGTATCGGATTCCAGGCACGGCACTGGTGGGAAGCAAACCAGGCAATTTGGCGGGGGTCGTCTACTTCAACTCGTGGGCGCACATGGTCTGTCCGATTCGGGAGATCCGTCCCGACGGTGACGGCGGCACGCTCCTCGTCATGCGTCAGCCCGACTTCTTTCTGGCGCACCGCAAGGAGGGGGCGCCCGCCCGCGACCCTTCGTATATAGAGGGCCTCCCCCCCCTGGTGGATGAGCCGGGAGAGTTCTGCTTTGATGATCAGGAGCGGGTGTTCCTCTACAAACCCCGCGACGGGGAGACCATGGACAGCGCCGTGGCCGTCGCTGGCGGCCGCGGGTGTTCTCTCTACGCCCGGAGATACGAAGTCCGGCTGTCAATTTGGTCTGAAGGAATCACGTTCTCTGATGTGGACTCAAGCCTTTCGGATCGCGGGCATGTGGATGTTCAGTCCAATTATTGTCTCAACGGGATCCCCATCAACATTATCGAAAGGAATGGGTCCATTGCGGCGCTTCACAATGAGTATCAGGAGGATGATCACGGGATGTCTCTAGGCGACAGCGTGCTGTCCCGGTGCGTTTTCAAGCGGTTTGGCGTGGGCTCGCTGAGGGTCGATGGTGGAGCCACCCTCCACCAGTGCGTTTTCGAGGACATCGGCGGCACGGCGGTGACCGTTGGCAGGGTGGGCATGATGTCTCACCATCCCCCCGCCCGATCTTGGGAAACCCGCGACGTGGTGATCTCGGAGTGCGTGTTCCGGAACTGCGGGGTCGAGTATGAGGGGAGCGTGGGGGTTTTTGTGGGGTATGCGAACGGGGTGGTGATCGCGCGCAACGAGTTTTACGACCTGCCCTACTCCGCCATCTCCGTCGGCTGGGGCTGGGGCGAGGA
>JAKPUV010000693.1 GCA_029554925.1 Candidatus Hydrogenedentota bacterium
GGCAGCAGCGATACCGATGCGCATCCCGGCAAGACTGTAGGACTTTGAAAAAGTGCGCATGACAATGACGTTGTCAAAACGCTGCGGAAAATCCATGCAGTGATCATCGCAGAAGTCCACATAGGCCTCGTCAATCACCACGATGCCGGGGAAGCTCCGGCAGAGGCGCTCCACCTCCGCCCGCGGCGCGGACACGCCCGTGGGCGCGTTGGGCCGGGTCAGAAAGCAGAGCCTTCCGGGCACGGAGAAAAAAGCGTCCGGAAGCCGAAAGGACCCGTCCAGGTCCACCGAGTCCAGGGTGCAGTCGTGCAGCCGGCACAGCACCTCGTAGAGGGAGTAGGTGGGGTAGGGCGCGAGCACGCGGTCGCCGGGGTCCACAAAGGCGCGCAGCGCCAGCGCCAGCAGCTCGTCCATGCCGTTTCCGGCGATGACCCATTCCGGCCCCGGCAGTCCGTACCGGCGCACGCACTCGGCGCGGAAGGCCGCGCAGAGCGGGTCGGGATAGCGGCGCAGGGCGTTCACGCCCAGGGCGCGCACCGCCTCGATCACCCGCGGCGACGGGGGGTAGGGGTTCTCGTTGGTGTTCAGCTTGATCACGTCCGGGTCCGAGGGCTGCTCGCCCGGCGTGTAGCCTTCCACCGTCTCCAGAATTTTCCGGCCATACTTCATGTCACGACTCCTCCAGGCGGACCTTGACCGACCGCGCGTGGGCCTCGAGGCCCTCAAGTTCGGCCAGGCGCACGATGTCGGCGCCCTGCGCGCGCAGGCGGGTCTCACTGTACCGGATGTAGCTTGTCACCTTCCGGAAATCCTCCGCCGTCAGGGGCGAGGAGAACCGGGCGCGCCGCATGGTCGGCAGCACATGGTTCGGTCCGGCGATGTAGTCGCCCACGGCCACCGGCGTCATCGGGCCGACCATGACGGCCCCGGCGTTGCAGATGCCCCTTGCCGTCTCTTCAGGATCCCGCGTCTGCACGCTCAGGTGCTCCGGCGCGATGAAGTTGGCGAGGTCCACCGCCTCCGCCGCGGACCGGGCGACGATGAGCATGCCCAGCTCGTCCAGGGCACGGGAAGCGATGCCCGCGCGGCGCAGCGCCGGAAGTTCCGCCTCCACCACGGCGGCCACGGCGGCCGCCGTCTGCTCGCTGTCCGCGACCAGCAGGCACATGGCCTCCTCGTCGTGCTCCGCCTGGGCAAAGAGTTCGGTGGCGGCATAGCGCGGGTTGGTGGACGCGTCGGCGAGCACCAGCACCTCGGAGGGCCCCGCCTCGCTGTCGATCTCCACGGCCCCGCGCACCAGCGCCTTGGCCGCCGTCACATAGGCGTTGCCCGGCCCGGTGATCTTGCACACGGCGGGGATGGTCTCGGTGCCGAAGGCGAGGGCCGCCACGGCCTGCGCCCCGCCCACGCGGAAGACGCGGGTCGCCCCGGCCATCCGCGCCGCGGCCACCACGCCGGGGTGGATGTCCCCGTCGCACGACGGCGGCGACACCATGATGATCTCGGGCACCCCCGCCACGCGGGCGGGCACGATGTTCATCAGCACGGAGGAGGGATAGAAGGCCTTGCCGCCGGGAACATAGACCCCCGCGCTCTCGACGGGCCCCACCCGCTGGCCGATCACCGACCCGTCGGAGTACTCCTGCTCCCAGGATTGGCGGAGGTTCCGGCAGTGGAAGTCCCGGATGTTTTCCATCGCGCGGCCCAGGGCCGCGAGGGTTTCGGGATCCACCCTGCTTTCGGCGGCCTCGATCTCCTCCCGGGTCAGCTCGAACCGCTCCGGCGCGAGGCGCACCCCATCGAACTGCTCGGTGAACCGCGCGACCGCCGCGTCGCCCTCCGTCCGCACGGCCTCCACGATCGTCCGGACGCTCTCCAGGCGGGCGGCGGCTGCGGGCGAGCCGCCCGGCGCGCTGCGCGCCAACAGCCGACGCTTCAGCTCGGCCAGCGCGGTGTCGTCGGTGATGACAAATTTCTCCATGACCCAGTCTCCGCGGTTCCGGCCTAGTCCCGGACCCGCACGATGTCCGCGCCCAGCGACGCCAGGCGCTCCTCGATCCTCTCGTACCCCCGGTCAATGTGGTAGACGCGGTGCAGGACCGTCTCTCCCTCGCCCGCCATGAGTCCGGCGATCACGAGGGCCGCGCTCGCGCGCAGGTCCGACGCCATGAC
>JAKPUV010000694.1 GCA_029554925.1 Candidatus Hydrogenedentota bacterium
GCTTTTTGCATCCCGGAGGGATGCAGGACATTAGCCGGTGGTTGAGCGTCAGCGATACCACCGGACAGCAGACCCTCTCCCCTCTTTCAAGAACCCCGGCAGGGGTTCAGGACGCACCGCGCCCTCTTGCGTTGGGTCCCGCACCCCTGCCGGGGTGCCAGTAAAGGGGTGGCGGCACCCGTTTCCGGTGGTGTCGCTGACGCTCAACCACCGGCTAATGTCCCCCACCCCTGCGGGGTGAAGAGGGGCCGGGTATCCCTATCCTCCGCAGCGATTTGATCCGCGCCCGCCGCTCAGTCAAACGCGACCAGCACCTTTCCCAGCGGGCCTTCGGCGAGGTGGGCGAAGGCATCCTGCGGCTGGTCGGGGGAAAAAACGCTGTCCACGAGGGGGCGTGTGCCCTTCTGGTCCAGCAGTCGGACGATTTCCCGCCAGGCTTCGGCGGCCTCGGCGGGGACGTAGGCGCTCACGCTGAGGCCCTCCACGCGGAGGTTCTTGTGGATCAGCAGCCCGACGGTGAGTTCGGCGTCGAGCCCCGCGAGGAGGCCGACGACCATGACGCGCCCGCCGGGGGTGGCGAGCCGCGCGGCACGGTTGAGCCAGGGGCCGCCGAGGTTCTCGACGACCAGCCCGATGCGTTCTTTGCCCAGGGCCTCCTTCACCAACGCCTCCACGTTGTCCGCCGCCGCGTCCACGACGATGTCCGCGCCGAGGGCCGTGAGGGCGGCGCGTTTTTCGGCACTGCGGGACAGGGCGACGACGCGCGCGCCGAGGGCGCCGCAGAGCAGGACCGCCGCCGAGCCGACACCGCCGGACGCGCCGGTGACGAGCACGGTCTCGCCCGCCTGGAGCCCGCCGCGCACGACAAGGGCGCGCCAGGCGGTCAGCAGGGTGAGCGGCCCGGCCGCGGCCTCCTCCAGGGACCAGCCGTCCGGCACGGGGGCCAGCCACTCCTCCGGGATCGCGGCACAGTCGGCGAAGGTGCCGGGGGTGGAGATGCCCGTGAGTCCGCCGAGCAGGCACACGGCGTGGCCCTCTTTGAACCGTCCGCCCTGGGCCGCGCGCAGGATGTGGCCCGCGCCGTCGCGGCCGGGGGTAAAGGGCGGCGCGCCCGCGCGCGGGTACTGCCCCTGCACCAGATACCGGTCGGCGGGGTTGAGGGCCGCGTACTGGACGCGCACCAGGGCCTCGCCCGGTCCGGGCACGGGCTCGGGCACCTCCTCCAGGCGCAGGTTTCGGATGTCCCCCGTCTCGTGGAACCGCCAGGCGCGCATGACCCGTCCTCCTGTTGTGGCGCGGGCGCGGAACAGGCCCCGCAGGCTGGTGTACAATGGAACCGCGGAAAACGTCCGCGTTCATTGTACACAAAGGGAGAACGGCATGCGCGTGCTGGTGTTCGGCGCGGGGGCGATGGGCTCGGCGGTGGGGGGCTTCCTCGCCGGGGCGGGCCACGATGTCACCCTGGTCGGGCGCGGCCCGCACATGGACGCCGTCGCGCGGGACGGCCTGCGCGTCACGGGCATCTGGGGCGACCGGGTTTTCCGGGGCCTGCGCGCGCTGACGGCCGCGCCGGACGCGCCCCCGCCGGGGGGCTACGACGCCGTGTTCATCACGGTGAAGTCCTACGACACGGAGGCGGCGCTGGCGGCGGTGGCGCCGTGTGTGGGGCCGGACACGCCGGTCTGCGCCTACCAGAACGGCCTCGGCAACGCCGAGAAGACGGCGGCGCGCTTCGGCTGGGAGCGCACCGTGGGCGTGCGGGCCATCTACGGCGTGCGCGTCACGGAGCCGGGGGCCATTACGATTACAGTGATCGCCGCGCCCACGGCGCTGGGGGTGTTCCGTCCGGAGGGGCCCGCGGCGGCGGCGCGGCGGCTGGCGGAGGCGATGGACGCCGCGAGACTGCCGACGGTCTACTCCGAGCGCATCGAGTCCCTGATCTGGGGCAAGGCGGCCTACAACGCCGCGCTGAACCCGTTGTCGGCGCTGCTCGACGTGCCCTACGGGCGGCTGCCGGAGATTCCCGAGGCGCGGGAGATGATGGACGCCGTCATCGCGGAGCTGTACGCCGTGGGCCGCGCGCGCGGCGCGGACCTCGACCCGCCGACGGCGGACGCATACCGCGCCCTGTTCTATGAGAAACTGGTGCCGCCGACGGCGGCGCACTACGCCAGCATGCACGAGGACTTCGCGCGCCGCCGACGGACCGAGGTGGACGCCATGAACGGCGCCCTCGCGGCCTTTGGAGAGGCGGCGGGCGTGCCCGCGCCGGTCAACGCCCTCCTGGCGCGGATGGTCCACGCGCGCGAGCGCGCGCTGGGCATCCCGCCGCAGGGCGGATGAGCGAAAGACAACCGTTCGGAGCAGCCATGCCGACATTCACAGCGACCGAGATTCCCGGGGTGATCATCATCGAGCCGGAGGTGTACCGCGACGCGCGGGGCTTCTTCCTCGAAACCCACCACGCCGAAAAATACCGAGACGGCGGGATTGACGCGGTGTTTGTGCAGGACAACCACTCCCTCTCCGCCAAGGGGACGCTGCGCGGCCTTCACGGCCAGACCCGGCACCCCCAGGGCAAACTCCTGCGCGTGGTGGAGGGCGAGATCTACGACGTCGCCGTGGACCTGCGGCCCGGCTCCCCCACCTTCTGCCGCCATGTCGCCGTCACGCTGTCGGCGGAGAACTTCCGCCAGTTCTACATCCCCCCCGGATTCGCCCACGGCTTCTGCGTCCTCAGCGACCGCGCCCAGCTTGAGTACAAATGCACCGACTTCTACCGGCCCGGCGACGAGTTCGCCCTCCGCTGGGACGACCCCGACCTCGCCATCCCCTGGCCCGTGACCGACCCGGTGCTTTCCCCCCGCGACGCCGCCGCCCAGTCCCTCAAGGGCTATCTGGCGTCTCTGTGACCCGGACGCGGCCGCACGCCGGGCCGTCCGCAGACCGGCCCGGCGCCTGTTTGGGGGCGGGTGTCCGGGCGTGGTATCTTCAAGGGATGAGACACATGCAGAGATTCGCGGTGTGCTGGGTTGCGGCGGTGTGCGCGGCGGTGGGGGCCTTTGCCCAGCCGTCGGCATTCCACCCGGAGGCGGAGACCCCGCCGACACCGGCCGCCCCGTCCGCGCCGCCGGAGGCCGCGTCCCCCGTGGAAGCGCCCAAGGTGGACACGCCGGAGGCCGCCCTCGCGGCGATGCCCCTGCCGCGCCGGGTGGCGCAGCTCATGATGATCAGCATCCAGGGAACCAAGAACCCCCTGCCGGAGGAGCAGATGTTCCTCAAGACGCTGGGGCCGGGCGCGGCGCTGGTGCGCCGGGCGAACAAGCCGGGCACCGTGGTCGCGCTGACCACGCAGATCCGCATGCTCTCCTCCGCCGGGGGCGTGCCCCCGTGGATCGGCACGGACCTGCACGAGCTGGCCGCCGGAGACCCCGGCGGGGGGGCTTCGCCCTTTCTGGCGCTGCCGTCGCTGCTGACGCTGGCGGCCGCGAACGACGATGACACGACGCGCCAGATCGGCACCCTGCTGGCGACGCATCTCCAGGCACTGGGGTTTGACCTGTGGATGGGGCCGCCCCTGAGCCTGGCCCCCGGCCCCGACCTGGGGCGCGGCTCGGTAAACTGTCTCGGCGGTGACCCCGCCTTCGTGGCCCGCGCCGCGGGCATCCTGATGGAGTGCCACCGCGCCCGCGGTGTCACCTGCCTGCCCATGGGCTTTCCCGGCGGCGCGCTGAACCGCGAGAACCGCGGCGCGGCCGTGCTCACGACGGCCCCGGCGCTGATGGACCAGCAGGACCTCCTGCCCTTCCGCGAGGCCGCGGCGGCGGGCGCGCCGATGATCCATGTGGGCAACACCTACGCGCCCCTGCTCGACACGGCGGGACGCCCCGCGTCGCTGTCGCCCGCCGTGATCACGGGGCTCCTGCGCGGACAGCTGAAGTACGAGGGTGTGGTGGTGGCGGGGCCGATGGACGCCCCGGAGATCAGCTCCGCGACGGACCCGGCCGAGGCGTCGCTCGACGCCCTGCGCGCGGGGGCTGACATGCTCCTGTGGCAGGGGCCCTGCGGCCAGCCCGGCCGCACGGTCGAGCGGATCGTCCAGGCCGTGACGCAGGGGGACCTGCCCGCGGAGGTGGTGGACAACGCCGTACTGCGGGTGCTCCGGGCGAAACAGGCGCGGCAGGCCCCGGCGGAAAAGGCCGAGAACGCCGAAAACCTGTTCCGGAAGAACGACCTCGAAGAGGCGGTCGAGCGGGCGGAGCGCCGCGCCATCACCCTGCTGCACCACACGGTGCCCGTGCTGCCCCTGGACAAGGACCGCTCAACCCCCGTCGGCGTCACCGGGACCGTCGGCACCGAGGAGCTGTGGGAGGCCCTCCAGAAGCCGCTCAAGCACGTGTCCATGCAGCCCATCACCACGGCGCGGCACATCGGCGACATCCAGCGCTTCGAGATCGAGCGCCTGACCCGCGGCATGGGCCAGTTCCGGACCCTTGTGTGCGTCCTGTCCGACCGCGAGCGCGTGGAGACGCAGATCGAGCTCGTCCGCGCGCTGAGGACCAAGGCCGAACGGCTGGTGGTCGTGTACCTCGGCTGGCCCGGCAACGCCCACCGCCTCGCCGACGCGGACGCCATCCTGCTCGCCTACGGCACCGGCGACCGGCCCGGCCATGCCATGAACGCCGTCGCCGACGTACTGATGGGAAAAGGTCCCGTCGGCTTCGCCGACCTGCCCGAGACCATCACGCTCAAGGCCGGTGAGGCGCGCACCTTCAGCGTCGCCGATGTCGCCCAGGTCCCCTCGGGCCGCCTGCCCGTGGCCCTGTCGGAGAAGCTGCCCGCCGGAAAGGCCGCGCGCTTCAACCCCACCGGCGCCGTGAAAAAGGCCGAATGGACCTTCGGCGACAAGCGCGTCGCCAAGCCCGACGCCCCCTTCACCTTCGACGCCCCCGGCACCTACCCCGTCACCGTCACGCTGACGGACCAGCAGGGCGACAGCCGGACCCGGACCTTCCAGGCCGTGGTGGAGTAGGGGTGTTTCCATCTCGGAAACGCCGCGAAACCCGCCCCGGACCTGATGACCAGCAGGAGGCAGTGCGCGCATGGCCATGAGAATGCCGGATTGGGACAGGATGCGCGAGCGGGCGCGCAGGGTTCTTCCCTGGGCGGGCGGCGTGCTCGCGGTGCTCGCCCTTCTGCTCTCGGCGCGTTTGGCGACGGGGCCGCATCCGGCGGGTCTTCAGTCATCCGCCACCCCCTACGGGCTTTCCACGCGCGCCCAGGTGCAGGCTGCGGGCTCCGACCTTCGGTCCTTCGTCTTCCGTGTCCTCGAACTGCCCGGATTCATGAAACTGTCGGCCCGCGAATTCAGCAACGAGGCCTACCGGACCCGGTTTGAGCGCATCAAGCTGGACCCGAACCGGCTGCGGCTGGAAAAGGGCGGCGCGGTCCGCGTCTATTTTGTTGGAGAGTCGGCGGGCACCGCGAACAGTCTGGGGGTTAACCTCTCGGGGGTGGGCGTCCATCAGGGGGATCCGTTCCTGCTCTTCCCGGCGGTGGGGGCCTGGATTCAGTTGAGCACCGCGTCGGCCGTTTCCGGTCTGCTGCGCTTTCTCTGGTTTGCCTATGGGGTGCGGGCGGAGAAACGCCCGCTCAAGCCCGGTGACTTTGTGGAACTCGGCGAACTGCCGGCGGGAACGACACTGAGTTTCTTCCTCATCAACAACAACGAGGTGTTCTCCCCCCTCCCGGTGTTCACCCCGGTGGCGGCGGAAAATCCCGACCGGATCCCCCACATGGTTGCTTACGCCGTGGAGAACAGCCCCTATCTCCTCTTCAGTTTTGAGGACACGCTGAACGGCGGCGATGCGGACTACGCCGACGCGGTGTTCGCCCTGGAAATGTCTCCGGAGAACATCGGCGCCCTCCTAGGGCGGTATGACCCCTGGGGCTACGCCCGGCGGCTGATCCTGCGCGTGGGCCTGATCACCTTCGTGTTCTGGGGGCCGCTGCTGTATGTCACCGTGCGGGAAACCGCCCGGCGGATGCGCATACGGGGCCGCCGTGCCCAGGCGGAGCGGTGTCTGGAGGGGGGGGATCCGCACGGGGCACTCGCGGTGATAGACCGGACGCTGGGCCTCCTTACCGCGAAAGAGCGGGCCGCGTGGCAGGCGATGACGCTTCAGGCGGCCCGGCAGGGGGGCGATGTCGCCCATCTGCTGGCCGTGCATGACGACGCCCCCACTCTTCTTCAGGTCTCCGAACCCCTTTCCCTGCACACGGCCCGCGCTCTCCTCTTAACGGACCGGCCGGCCGACGGCGCCGACCTACGCGCCGCCTGGCGGGGGCGGGAAAAGGACCCGTCTGCCTGGGCTGCGCTGGAGGCCCGCTGTCTGGCGCGCATGAAACGGACCCAGGAGGCCGTGGCGCTCTTTCAGTCCCTGCCGGGGCCGGGGACGGAGCGCGCCGCCGCCCTGGCGGACATTGCGGCGGTCCTCTCGGAGACCGACCCCGGACGGGGCCGGGAACTGGCCGCCCGGGCCCTGGCCGAAGCGCCGGGCAGCCCCGACGCGCTGGCCGGCGCCGCCGTGGTGGCGGCGCGGCTGGGGGATCCCGAAGCCGCCCGCCGGCACGCGGAAACCGCCCTGCGCCTCGCCCCCCGGGACCCGCTGATCCGAGCGTGGGCCGCGCAGTTTCTCTGCCGCGAGGGGCGGCACGCCGAAGCCGCCGAGGTCTTCGCCGGCGGGCTGGCCCCCCCGTCGCTGGACACCCTGTGGTCCGGGTTCCTTTTCTGGACGCGTGTCGCGGTGTCCCGGCCGGTGGACTTGTCAGGTCTGCCGGTGCCTCCGGGGCCCCGCAGCCGCCTGGCGGTCTTCCTGCGCGACCTGCCCGGGGACCGCTTCTGGGATCCCGTCGCGTTCGACCGGCTGGCCGGACAGCACCCCCACCTGGCCTCGTTTCCGGAAGCGTGGTGGCTCGGGCTCCTGGAAATGCTGCGCACGGGCAACCTCTCCGGCGCGCGCAGCGCCCTCACCGTCGAGTCCGGCGCGGGGACGTCGTGGCAGCCCGACCTGGAAGCGGCGCTGCTGCGCGTCGTCATGCTGCGGCAGACGGACACCCTGGGCTTCGAGACCGCCCGGCCCGGGGGCGCGCCGCGCCCCGTGAAGCACGCCTTCTTCGCCGAACTGGACGAAGCCGCCCTCAGCGGCGGCATGGGGCTCTCCCCAAACATGATGGAGTTTCTCAAGGGCGATTTCGCCTTCGCCGCGGCCTGCCTCGCCGCGGGGTGGAACGAGGCGGCGCTCCGGCTGTACCCGCACCCCGCCCCGCCCCACCACGCCCCCAACTGGGCCCGCGCCGCCTTCCTCCACGCGGGGGAGCAGTCAAGAAGGGCGTGACGCCCCTTGCCGCAGGCCGGTGTCCATCAAGTCCATGGAGTGAACTTCAAGGACGGCAAGAAGGCCATCGCGCCCTTCACCTTCGACGCCCCCGGCACCTACCCCGTCACCGTCACGCTGACGGACAATGAGGGCGAAAGCCGGACCCGGACCTTTCGGGCTGTCGTGGACTAGCGGGGGCAAGGGTCCGGTCTTTTGTCTTTGTCCATGCGGTCCATAGAGTCCATAGAGTCCATAGCGTGAACTCCATGGACGTTATGGACTCTATGGACAGCTCAAGCCCCGCCCCCTTTCTATTTCGTTGACGGCTTCGCCCGTTTCCCCTACAATGAAGGAACACGGATGCAGGAGCCGTGCCTTATGCGCCTTGCCATGACTTGGGGCTTTGCGGTTCTTTTCTGCCTGTTCGCCGGGGCGGCGGAGCCGGGCAAGGTCTACGCCGACCGGCCCAACCGTGTCTCCTTCGCGCCGCAGACGGCGCAGTTTGTCCGCTTTGTCATCCTGCAGAGCAGCGGCGGCGCGGCGTGTCTGGACGAACTCGAGGTGTACGGCCCGGACAAGAAGGTCAATCTCGCGGTGCAGCCGGGGGCGGAGGCGTCCGCGTCGGCGTGCCTTTCGGGATACCCGCAGCACGCGGTTGAACATCTTAACGACGGGGCCTACGGCAACGACAAGAGCTGGATCGGCGGCGACGGGCCGGGGCAGTGGGCGCAGATCCGGCTGGCGGCGCCCGCCGAAGTGGCGCGGGTGGTCTTTTCGCGGGACCGCCTGCGGGACTTCGCGGACCGCGTGCCGACGGTCTTCGAGGTACTGCTTTCCCGCGACGGCGAGACGTGGACCACGGCGGCGTCGGTGACCGCCGAGGCGGGGCCGGTGCGGCTGCGGTCACAGGGCGGCGCGCGGGGCCTCCCCTCCCCTCCCCCGCCGCCGAAGGCCGCGCGCCCCGCGTCCACGGACGACACGGCGCTGGACCCTCCGCACTACGCCTTTCTGGCGGAGGAGCACGCCTGGCTGAAGACCTACGGCCGCGCGGACCTCGACCCGCGCCTCGTGCCGTACAACGGCCGGGTGAAGGACTACCCCCGCCACCGGGGGGATGACGCGGTGCCCCTGCCGTCGCTGGCGGCGGCCCCGCCGCTGAACGCGCCGCCGGACGGCGCGGCGTGGCGCGGGGCGTCGCGGGCCGTGGCCCGTGTGGCGCACCCCTACGACTTCGACCGGGGGCCGCTGGTGGAGCATGTGCTGCGGGCGGGATGCCACGGCGACACGCTGTGCCTCGCCCTGCGGGTGGACCGCCTGTTGAGCGCCCATGTGGCTGTGCTGTCCACGCCGGACAGCAGTGCCTGCGGCGTGGTCGCCGTGAAGGGGAACCGGCTGGTCTTCCGTGACTATTCGGAGGAGGATCCGCCTAAGGACCGGCCCGTGGAGGGGCGGTTTAACCAGGACCTCACCGAGTTCTCCCTGCGCCTGCCGCTGGCATGGTTCCCCGAAGTCCGCGAAAAGGGGCTGCGTGTTGGCCTCGGCATGGGGGGGCGCCACACCCCCGCCGACGGGCGGCCCGTGCTGCTCACCTGCGCGCCCTTTGCCCTCGCGGAGGAGTCCCCCAACGGCACCGGGTTCCGGGTGCGGCTGACCGCCGCGCCGGGCGCAGGAAAGGTGTCCCTGCGGGTCGCCGACGGGGAAGAAGAGCGGACACTCACCCTGCGCCGCGGCGCGTCGGAGGTACTGGAGCTTCCCGCCGCCGACGGCCCCATCGGTCCCGAGGCGACCTTCACTGTGCGCGACGCGGAGGACCGGGAGCACACGCTGCGCCTGTTCCGCTACGACCCGATGGCGCGCGCGCTGGCGCTGTTCCGGGAGATGCTGGACCGCTTCGAGGCGCGGGGGCTCTATGTGGGCACGGAGCGCGCGCAGTGGGACGCCTTCACAGAACGCCACGCGAAGCTCACCGCAACGGGACGGCCCGACCCAGCCGCGCTGCGCGCCGCCTTCTTCGACGCCCGCGCCGCCAAGCGCGCCCTGCTTCTCCGCGACCCGGACATCACCGGCATCGGCCGGCTGCTCTTCGTCAAGCGCAACGCCTTTGAGCCGTCGCACAACTACAGCGACTACTTCGACTCGGCCTACCGCCCCGGCGGCGGCGTGTGCCTGCTCGACATCGCCCGCGACGGCGACCGTTGGGCGCCGGAACAGGCGCGGGTGACCGAGCTGTTCGCGTCGGGCGGCGGCATCGCGCGGAACCCCATGGCGGACTTCGACGCGTCGCGCATCTACTTCTCCTACCGCCCCGAGGAGAAGGGGTACTACCACGTCCACTCCATGGCCCCCGACGGCTCGGACCTGAAACAGCTCACCGACGGCCCCTTCCACGACCTGTGGCCCTGCCCCCTGCCCGACGGCGACCTAGCCGTCATCAGCACGCGCTGCACGGCGCGGTTCATCTGCTGGCGTCCCCAGGCCTCCGTGCTCTTCCGCATGAAGCCCGACGGGTCGCAGTTCACGCCGATCTCCTTCGCCAACCTCACGGAGTGGGCGTCGTCGGTGATGGACGACGGGCGGATCATCTGGACGCGGTCGGAGTACCAGGACAAGGGCGCGGACTTCGGCCACACGCTCTGGGCCGTGCGCCCCGACGGCACCTGCCCGGAGCTGGTCTTCGGCAACACCATCATCCAGCCGAACGGCTACGCGAACGGGCGGCAGGTTCCCGGCACGAAGGAGTTTTCCTGCACCCTCATCTCGCATTTCGGCGACCTGAACGGCCCCATCGCCCTCGTGGACACGGGGCGGGGGCGCTTCACCCGCGACGCCATCACGAGCCTCACGCCCGAGGTGCCCTGGCCCGGCATGTGGCCCGACAACGAGTGCTTCCGCGAGGCGTACCCCGTGGCGCGCGACTATTTCCTCTGCGCCCACGCCCCCCGGAAGACCTTCGGCCTCTTCCTGCTCGACCGCTACGGCAACCGCGAGGCGCTCTACCTCGACCCGGCCATCTCCAGCATGTGCCCGACGCCGTTCGCGGCGCGGCCCAAACCGCCCGTCCTCGACGGCGGCAAGCCCGCCGAGGCCGCAGCCCCGGCGACCGGCGAGTTCATCCTGCAGGACGTGTACGCGGGCCTCGGCCCCGCCGTGCCGCGCGGCGCGGTGAGGTACCTGCGCGTGTCCGAGGAGGTGCGCGCCACGCTCGACCAGATGCCCGACGGCACCTTCCGCGCCGACCACCCCGAGTTTCAGGACTGGTACGCCACGCCGGTGCACAAGGTGTCCGGCCCCCACGGCTGGCCGACCTACGTGGCCAAGGCGTCCCACGGCATCGTGCCCGTGGAGCCCGACGGCTCCGCGCGCTTCACCGCCCCCGCCGGAAAGGTGCTCTACTTCTCCGCGCTGGACGAAAACTACAACGAGCTCCAGCGGATGCGCAGCGTGGTGCAGCTCCAGCCCGGCGAGACGCGCGGCTGCATCGGCTGCCACGAGAGCCGCCAGCAGGCCCCCGCCCAGCACCGGCGGCTCCTGGCGCAGGCGCCCCGGGCTCTGACCGTCGCCGACTGGGAAGGAAAGCCCTTCTCCTATGAGGAGGTCGTCCAGCCCGTCCTTGACAGGCACTGCGTCTCCTGCCACAACCCCAGCCACCCGAA
>JAKPUV010000739.1 GCA_029554925.1 Candidatus Hydrogenedentota bacterium
GACACCCCCAATTGACACACGGAACCGGCGCGGGTTACGATGCCCGCGCCGGTTTTCTTCCGGCCGGGCCGGTTTGGGCGGCCCGCGCAGCCACACCTACCGAAGGAAGGACACGCATGCGGCATTACCTGGGACTGGACGCCGGGGGCACGAAAACCTTCTGCCTCGCGGGCGACGAGACGGGGCGGGTGCTCGGGTTCGGGCGCGCGGCCACGGGCAACTACGAGGGCTTCGGGGTGGATTCCGCCCGCACGGAGATCACCAAGGCGGTCAACGGTGCGCTGGAGACGGCGGGCCTGACGCTGAAGGACATCGCGGGCGTGGGCATGGGCGTGGCCGGGGCCGACCTGCCGGACGACTACGTGATGCTCGACCGGGAGATTTTCGCGCCCCTTTTCGGGGAGATTCCCCGGGTGTTCCGCAATGACAGCATGGGCGGCCTGCGCGGCGGCACGCGCGACCCCTTCGGCATCGTCATCGCCTGCGGCACCGGCTGCGTCTGCGCCGGCGTCAACCGCGCCGGGAAAGAGGGCCGCGTCGGCGGCATCAGCGAGGACTTCGGCGACATGGTCAGCGGGTCCAGCATCGGCACGGAGGGGGTGAAGGCCGTCTTCCGCCACCGCGACGGCATCCTCCCGAAGACGCTCATGGCCGACCTGTTCGTCGCGCGGGCGGGCTGCGCCGACCTCGACGAGTTCTTCATGAAAATGTACACCCGCGAGCTTTGGCACCAGGATCTGGAGCCCATGGCAAAGCTGGTCTTTGACGCCGCCTTCGAGGGCGACGCGGCGGCCTGCGACATCCTTGAGTGGGGCGGCCGCTATCTGGGCGACATGGTGAACGCCGTGGCGCGCCAGCTGGACATGTGCCGCGACACCTTCGACGTCGTCATGACGGGCAGCGTCTTCAAGGGGGTTTCGCCGGTGCTTGCGGACGCCATGCGCACGCGCATCCACCGCGAATGCCCCGGCGCGCGGACCGTGCGCGCCGAGTTCGAGCCCGTGGTCGGGGCGCTGCTGCTGGGCGTCGAGCTGCACCAGCAGATGGACGGCGGCCGCTATGACACGCTCAGCGCCTCCCTGGAGGAGGCGGAGCGCCGTTTCGGGGTCTGTTTCAAGCCGGAGTGACGGGAACATGCGCCTGCGGGCCGGACACATCGTGTTTGCCCTCATCGCCCTGGTCACGGCCTTCGTGGTCGTGGTCACCACCCGCGTTCCCTCGGGGGACCCCGCGCCCGACGCGGGGGTGGACGCCACCCTGCCCCCCGCGGGCAGCGCCCCGGACGAGAAGGCCGTGCTGGAGATCGACCGCGAGATGGATTTTGGCACCATCCCCCGCACGGAGCCCGCGCACCGCACCCTGCCCGTCTGCAACCGCGGAAAGCGCCCTCTCGTGATCCGCGACATCCAGACGAGCTGCGCCTGCACCCGGGGCGAACTGCCGGCCGGGAAGAACGTCATCCCCCCCGGAGGGTGCGCCGACGTGCGGGTGACGGTCTACCCCAACCGGATTTTCGGCTTCAAGTCCGTGAAGACCCTCACGTTCATGAGCAACGACCCGGTCAACCCCTCGGTCACCGTCGACGTCGCCGCGACGGTGGACCCCGAGTTCTCGCTGGAGCCCGAAACCCTCGACTTCGGGACCGTGGAAAAGGGGACGGAGACCCGCCGCACCCTGCGCCTCACCACGCTCGCGGAGGAGCCCGTGACGGTCACCGCGGCGGGCGACCGCATGCCCGACGCCGCCGACACGGCCCCGCCGGGCCCCTGGCGCCACGAGATTGAAAAGGTCCCCGAGGCCGACTGGAAAGTCCCCGGCAAACCGGAATGGCTGATCCACGTCACCCTGGAGGGGTGGGCCCTACCCGGCCCCCTCGAAAGCGCGGTTTTCCTCTCCACCGATGTCAAGCGGTTTCCCCACTTCCGCGTCCCCGTGACAGGCGAAGTGCGGGCGCCCTACACCCTCTCGCCCGAGGTATCCGCGGGCATGCTGGCCCTGCCGCCGGGACAGTCCGCCTCGGTTGCGGTGCGGGCGGAGGCGCCTGTGTCCTGCACGGGCACCGGGGAGGCGTCGGGCCTTGCGGTGGTGGTGCAGCCGGACGGGGACGGCCTCGGTTTCCGGCTGGAAGTGTCGGCGGCTCCCGACACGCCGCCGGGCCGGCACGAGGAGACGCTTCCTGTGGACATTTCCACCGGCGGAAAGACCTATCAGGAGCGGCTGCGCGTGCGGTGGTTCGGCGCGGCCCGCCCGGCGGGAGGGTGAGCCATGGCCCTTTTCGGACGCCGCGACGCCAAGCCCGACCCCGCCGGAGAGCGGGGCGAGTTTCCCCTGCCCCCCCGGAAAGCCTGGTGCGGCTGCTGCGCGAAAGATCAGTCCCTCACCAAGGTGTGGCGCAGGAACGGCATGATGCGGCGCTGCCCCTGCTGCGGCCTGGAGTTTGAGAAGCCCGCCGAACTGTACGCCCGCGTGCAGCCCGTGTGCCCCAAGTGCGACGAGCCCCTGGAGCAGCCGGGCTTTGACTACGGTTTCTGCGACGGGTGCGGCTCGAAGTACGAGCTGTCCGAGGGGGCCAAGCCCGGCCTCATGCCCAATCTCGCCCAGCGGCGGGAGCGCGACCAACACGGAAAATCAAGGAGTGTGCTGTAGGATGGAGCTGGAGAAGACGCTGCGGGAGCGCTGCGAGGCGCACGGCCAGGGGCATGTGTTCCGGTTCTGGGGCGGGCTGAACGCGGAGGAGCGCGGCCGCCTGCTGGCGCAGCTGGAGCAGGTGGAGTTTCCGCTCATGGCGCGCCTCGCGCGCGAGTGGATCCTCGAGACGCCGCCGCCCGCCCGGTTTGACCGCATTGAGCCCGTGCCCGTGCTGCCCGCGGCGGTTCACCGCGGCGAGGGCGCCCCGGAGGCGTGGGACGCGGGTGAGGAGACCCTGCGCGCGGGGAAGGTGGGCCTTTTTCTGGTGGCGGGCGGCCAGGGCACGCGCCTCGGCTTCCCCGGCCCGAAAGGGTGCTACCCCATCGGCCCGCTGACGGGGAAGACGCTCTTTCAGTACCATGCGGAGAAGATTCTGAACCTGCGCCGCCGCTTCGGCTGCGCGCTGCCGTGGTACATCATGGTGAGCGCGGCCAACGAGGCCGCCACGCGCGCCTACTTCGCGGAGAACGGCCATTTCGGCCTCGGCGCGGAGAACGTGGTGTTCCTGCGCCAGCGCATGGTGCCCTGCATGGACGGCGCGGGCCGTTTCATGCTGGAGGCCCCCGGCTCGCTGTCCATGAACCCCAACGGCCACGGCGGCTGCATCCCCGCCATGGTGGAGAACGGCGTGCTCGACGACGCGCGGGCGCGCGGCGTGGAGATGCTCAGTTACTTCCAGGTGGACAACTGGGCGGTCAAGGTGGCCGACCCGTATTTCATCGGGTGGCACGCCCTCAAGGGCGCCGAGATGTCCTCCAAGGTCCACCGCAAGAACACGGCCCGCGAGGCCGTCGGCGTCCACTGCCTGTGCGACGGGGTGTACCAGGTCATTGAATACAGCGAGCTGGACATCTACCCGCAGCTGCTGGAGACCGACGCGGCGGGCAATGTCCGCTACTTCGCGGGCAACCCCGCCATGCACATCCTGTCCGTCGAGTTTGTGCAGGGCGTCTTCAACCGCTTCGACCGGTTCCCCTGGCACCTGGCCCGCAAGAAGATACCCTTCGTGAACGACGCCGGGGAGCTGGTGAAGCCCGACAGCCCTAACGGCTGCAAGTTCGAGACCTTCGTCTTCGACGCTCTCCAGTTCGTCGGCCACGCCCCCGTGGCGGTGGAGATCGGCCGCCTCGGCGAGTACACGCCCACCAAGCAGTTCGAGGGCGACAACAGCGTGGTCGCCGCGCGCCGGTCCATGTCCGAGTGGTGGGGCGGCTGGTTCGACGCCGCGGGGGCCCCCGTGCCCCGCGACGCCGACGGCCGCGTGTCCGTGCCGCTGGAGGTTAGCCCCCTCTTCGCGCTTACCCGTGACGAGTTCGTGGAGAAGGCCGCGGGCCGGGCTTGGGACCTGTCGCGCGGCCTCTCGGTGGACGCCGACGGCACTGCCACGGCGCCGCCCGCATAGCCTGACGGGTCGGACAGGTCGGACGCGTCGGACCCGTCGGACCCTGACCGGTGCGGCAAAAATCTTGCATCGGGGCGCGAAAATGGTGTACCATTCGCCCTGCTTTGAGGGGTTCGCCCCGCAGTGCGGAGACGTAGTTCAGTCGGTTAGAACGCCGGCCTGTCACGCCGGAGGTCGCGAGTTCGAGTCTCGTCGTCTCCGCCATTTCTTTTTAAGCGCGCCCGCCTTCCCCTCCGGGGAGGGCGGGCTTCTGTTTTCGGTGGCGGCGCGCGCCGCCCAGCGGGTAGAATGGGCGCATGAACACTTGGCAGTTTGACGCGAAAGAGACCCTGGCCAAAGGCTTCGCGCGGTTGATGCGCGCGGCCGTGGAGAACGCGGCGCGGGAGTTTTCCCGCACGGGCGACGAGCTGGACGCGGGCGTCCATGAGGGGCGCAAGTGGCTGAAGAAGGCCCGCGCCCTGCTCAAGCTGTGCCGCTTCGCCATGGAGAAGGAGCAGTACCGCGCCTGGAACCGCAAACTCCGCGACGCGGGGCGCGCGGTTTCCGCCCTCCGCGACGACGCGGCGCTGTGCGAGACGGCGGCCCGGCTGCTGGCGCGGGACGACCTGTCGCCAACGGCGCGGCGCACGCTGGAGGCCCTGCGCGACGGCATCGCCGGGGACGACCGCGAGGAGGCGCGCAAGTGCGCGGCCCTCGCGGTCCGGCGGCTGAAACGCCTGCGTTCGGAGACCAACTTCTCCATACGCATTCGCGAGTATGGGGAGCCTGAGGTGCTGCTGCGCGGAGTGTCGCGGTCGTGGAAGGCCGCCCGGAAGGGGGGATTAGCCTTTGCCAGGAAGCGGGACACGGAAACGGCGCATGAATGGCGCAAGCGGGCAAAGGACCTGCGCTACCAGATGGAACTGCTGGTTGGCATCTGGCCGGGGCCGCTCACCGCGTTCGCGGAGGAGCTGCACCGGCTGACAGATTTGCTCGGGCGGGAACATGATCTGTCCTCTCTTGCGGCCATGACTCCCGGACGCGCTGTTTCCCGCATCATCGCCGCCGAGCGGGCCGCCGCTCTGTCGGACGCGATTTCGCTTGGCGCGCGGATGGTCGGTGTGAAGCCCCGCACCGCCGCCGTGCTGATCGTGGACTGGTATGTCCTGGCCGACGCCGACGCAAACTCGCGGAAGGCCGCCGATCATGGGTGACCTGGGCCGCGTCATGGCGCTGGACGTGGGCGACGCGCGCATTGGCGTTGCGTTCAGCGACCCGTTGCGGATGATCGCCAGCCCCCACGGCGTGGTGAAGGCCGTGCCGCGCGCGGCGGCGCTCGCGGAGCTGAAACGGATGGCGGCGGAGCGCGAGGCCGTGCTGGTGGTGGCCGGGCTGCCGCTGGAGGCCAGCGGGGACGAGGGGCCCCAGGCGGCCAAGGTGCGGGCCTTCATGGAGGAGTTCTCCCGGGAAATACCCCTGCCGGTGGCCCTGCAGGACGAGCGGCTCACCACGGTGTCGGCGGAGCGCATGCTCATTTCGGCGAACATGCGCCGTGGAGACCGGCGCGGGGTGGTGGACAAGGTTGCCGCCGCGCACATCCTACAGGCCTGGCTCGACCGCGCCGCGTTCCGGCGCGGGGCGGCGGAGTAGGCCATGGGGGGCGGGGAACTTTCCGGCGGCGGGCAGAAACGGCGCTCTTTCGCGCGCTTCCTGCTTACCCTCGTCGCCATCGCGTTCGCGGCGCTGCTGGTCGCCGGGGTGGGGGCGGGGCTGCTGGCCTTTGCGGTGTACGACCATGTCACCCAGCCGGGCGTGCCCGGCGCGGAGCTGGCCGTGGCCGTGCCCGAGGGGACCACGGGCCGCGATGTGGGGCGCATCCTCGCCGACCACGGCCTGATAGAGCATGAGCTGTTCTTCTGGCTGGCCCTCAAACTGGACCCCGCGCCCAAGGGCATCCGTCACGGCGAATACA
>JAKPUV010000742.1 GCA_029554925.1 Candidatus Hydrogenedentota bacterium
AGGTGGACGGGAAGGAGTGTTTCCGGAGCGGCGTGCTCCGGGGCGGGGACGAGCCCGTTCCTGTGGATGTGGAACTCCCCGGGGGGCGCGCGAACTGGTTCTGAAGGTGGACGGCACGGACGACGGGCCGGCCTGCGACCAGGCGGACTGGGCGGACGCCGAGATCGTGTTCGCGGACGGCACCGTGCGGCGGCTGGGAGACGGGCAGCCGGATGCCCTGCTGGGGGCGGACCGGCCGCCCTTCTCGTTTGTGTACGGCGGGGCGTCCTCGGACAGCCTCCTGTCCAGTTGGCGGCGCGTTTCAGAGCGCAGGGACACGGACACGGGGCCGGCGTACTCGGTTACCTGGACGGACCCGGCCACGGGGCTGCGCGTGGCGGCGGAGGCGCGAGTGTTCGCCCCCTACGCCGCGGCGGAGTGGCTGCTGACCTTCACCAACACGGGCAGCGCCGACACGCCGATCCTGGAAAACATCCAGGCCCTGGACGTGGCGCTGCGGTCCGGATATGCCAAGAACCCGCTGCTCCTCCACCGGAACAGCGGCGACTCCTGCGACGACCGGAGCTTCCTCGAAAGCGTTGAGACGGTGGCGGCGGGGAAGTCCTTCCGCATGGCGCCCGTGGGCGGGCGCCCGTCGAACCAGGCGTTTCCCTTCTTCCGCGCGCAGTACGGGGCGGAGCAGGTGGTGGCGGCGGTGGGCTGGTCGGGGCAGTGGGCGGCCTCGGTCGAGCGGTCGGGGGCGGGCCCCGCGCGGCTGCGCGCCGGGATGGAGGAGACCCACTTCACGCTGCATCCCGGCGAGTCGGTGCGCTCGCCGCGCATCCTGCTGATGCCGGGGGGCGCCGACACCTGGGCCCTGCAGAACCGTTTCCGCCGCCTGATGCTCTTCGAGTATGTTCCGAAGGCGGACGGGCGGCCCGTGGCGCTGCCCGCCGCGCTCCAGTGCTTCGACCGGTATGTGTGGACCCGCGACGACTGGGCCACCGAGGCGGGGCAGCTTGCCGCCGCGCGCTTCGCCAAGTCCGCCGGGTTCGACACGCTCTGGCTCGACGCCGCGTGGTTCGAGGGGGGCTTCCCGAACGGCGTGGGGAACTGGTACTACAAGCCGAAGGCGTTCCCGGACGGCCTCAAGCCCGTCGGCGACCTCTGCGACGAGCTGGGCCTGAAATTCGTGGTGTGGTTCGAGCCGGAGCGCGTGGCCAAGGGGTCGGAAATCGCGCGCGAACACCCGGACTATGTGTTCGGCGGGGGGGAGGGCGGCC
>JAKPUV010000744.1 GCA_029554925.1 Candidatus Hydrogenedentota bacterium
GCCCGGCGGAAAGAACGAGGCGAAGGCCGGAGGGGTCTCATTTCCCGTGAAGGCCGTGCTTAAATGGCTTTCCGTGGGGGTGGTGGTCACGGCGCTGGCGGCGGGGTTGGTGGTGGGCGCCGCGTTTCTGTTTGGGGACCCCCTGGACAAGGCGCGCTCCCTGGCGGCGGCGGGCAACATCCCCGAGGCCCTTGCCACCGCCCAGAAGGCCGTGGAAAGCCGGCCGAACAACCGGGACGCCCGCATCCTTCTCGGGAAACTCCTGATGCAGGCCGGGCAGCCCGCCCGCGCCGCCGACGCGTTTGAGGCAGCCCTGAAACTGGACGTCAAGGACCCGGCCCCGGGATACCTGGCCGTTGTGGCGGCGGCGAAGACCGGCGGGGACGAGGGGCTGCGCCGTCAGATTTCCACCCTTCGTGAACTGGTCCGCCTGCATCCCGGCGAGCAGAAGGCCTGGCGCCTGCTGGTGACGGCGCTCGGCGCGGCGCATGAGCACAAGGAGCAGGCTGCGGCGATTTATGACGCCGGTTCCGCCGGCATGGCCACGGGCATCTCCCTGGGCGTCCTGCCCGGGATGGCCCGCGCCCTCGCGCGCGAATTGCCCGAGGCCGAGAAGTCCCTCCGCGAGCTGGCCGCCGCCGCCCCGGACAACGGGGACGCCCAGGCGGCGCTGGGGCTCGTCCTGAGCCTTCAGGGACAGGGTGAACAGGCGGCCGAGGCGCTGCAGGCGTCGCTGGACAAGAACCCCTCCGCGCCGGGCCGCGTGCGCTTTCTTCTTGCGCTGCACCGCCTGCGCGACGGCGCCTACGAGCAGGCCCTGTCCCTGCTCCGGCAGGCGCGCAAGGACCTTCCCGAAGACGCCCGCATTTCCTTCTTCTTCGCCCTCGCCCTCCAGCAGGCGGGGCTGAACGACGAGGCCCTCGTGGAGTTTGAGCGGGTCTCGTCCGGTTCCGGGCCGCATGCGGCCGAGGCGGCGGTGCAGATGGCCGTCCTCCTCCTCAAAATGGACAACGTGGACCGGGCGGCG
>JAKPUV010000748.1 GCA_029554925.1 Candidatus Hydrogenedentota bacterium
TACACGGCGCCGACGGCGTCGGCATTCGACGCGTGCGACGGGGACCTGGGCGCGGTGACGGGCTCGGGCACGGTGGACACGGACACGCTGGGCGCGCAGGACGTCATCTACACGGCGCAGGACGCGGCGGGGAACACCACGGTGGAGACGCTGACGGTGAACGTGGCGGACGACCTGCCGCCGGTGATCGCGCTCGCGGGCGACGCGTCGGTGACGCTGGACTGCGGCGACGAATACACGGACGCCGGCGCGACGGCGTCGGACGACCTGGACGGCGACCTGACGGCGCAGCTTGCGGTGTCGGGGCTGCCGCCCGCGGGCCCGCTGGGCCCGGGGCTGGAGTACACGGTTTCCTACGACGTGTCGGACTCGGGCGGCAAGGCCGCGGCGACGGTGACGCGGACCGTGACGGTGCTGGACAACTGCACGCTGGCGGTGACGGCGTCGGGCGCCACGTCGGTGACCGTGGCGGCCGGGGGCCGCGCGGAGTTCGCGGTGGAAGTGGCCGGCGCGGTGGGCGCGGCCACCTACCAGTGGCTGCGCGACGACGGGACGAAGGCGTGGGCGCCGCTGACGGGCGAGACCGCCGCGTCGCTGGTGCTGGACCCGGTGGCGGAGGCGGACGCGGGGTCCTATGTGTGCGCCGTGTCCGACGGGGTGACCTCGGTGGACTCCCCGGTGTTCACGCTGGCGATCGGGTCGGGCCTTCCCGCGCTGGGCCTGCTGGGCCTGGGCGCCCTCGCGGCGGCCCTGGGCCTCGGCGGCGCGACTGCAAGCCGGCGGCGGAGACACTGACGACCACGACTGACTGAACGGCCCCGGACGGCGCGCAACGCCGTCCGGGGCTTTTTCTTCTGTTTCGGGCGAGACGAAGTGGAATCATGGCCGGCTTTGCATGCTATTCGACGAATCGGACACCGTTTCGATGCCTGTCCGTAAGGCGTTAGAGGGCGGGCGTCCCCAAAGGGGACAAATGTGAATAGCCGGAGGTGACCGAAGGGAACCTCCGGTTCACGGGCCTTGACAGAACACAACCCTGAAGGGGTTGAATGTGAACGGGTCCGCGGACATGCATGCCGGGCGTGCACATTCAACCCCATTCGGGGTTGGTTTGCACTGGGCTTCTGTCCGGAGGTTCCCTTCGGTCACCTCCGGCTATTCACATGCTTCCCCTCCGGGGAAGCAGAATCCACACACAAGAACGGCTTCGGTTCATCCTGAAACGCCCCGGAAACGGTCAGTCCCGCTCGGCGTCCCCCCGGAGGAGGGGCAGGAACTTGTGGTTGGCCTTGGGGAAGGCGAGGGTGTCGAAGTCCGCCGGGGCCACCCAGCGCAGCTCGGTGTGGGCGAGGGCGGCGGGCTCGCCGTCCGTGATTGCGCAGCGGTACACGGACATGACGATGCGG
>JAKPUV010000749.1 GCA_029554925.1 Candidatus Hydrogenedentota bacterium
CTCCAGATCCCAGCCCTGCAGGAATCCGTAGAGGAACCCGCCGCAGGAGGCGTCGCCCGCGCCCGTCGTGTCCACCACGGGCACCTTGTGCGCGGGCAGCCGCACCTCGCGGCCCTCCGCGGTGCGGGCGTAGACGCCGTCGCCGCCAAGCTTGATCACGGCGGTCTTCACGCCGTAGGAGAGGTAGAACCCGGCGATGTCCTCGACGGCGTCTTTGCCGGTGTAGTTGCGGGCCTCCTCCAGGCTGGAGAAGACGATGTCAAGGTGGGGAAGCGACGGCTCGATCAGGGGGAGCCAGCGCCCCGCCCCGTCGTAGCAGGTGTCCATGCTCGTGACCACGCCGAGGCCGCGCGCCTTCTCGAACACCCGCCCCATCGGCGCGCCGTCGAGTTTGGGCGTGATGGCCGGGCCGCCCCAGTGCAGCACGCGCGCCGCGCCCACCACGCCGAAGTCGATGTCCTCCTCGCAGGTTTCGGCGTTGGTGCCCATGTGGTGCAGGAACGTGCGCTCGCCGTCGCCGCTGATGAGGACCACCGTGGCCGAGGAGCGGCAGTCGTCCACGCGGCGCACGCCGGAGACGTCCACCCGGTTTTCAGAGAGCTTGGAGAGAAGGAAATCGCCGAAACTGTCGCGGCCCAGCCGCCCCACGAAAGCCGAAGAACCGCCCAGTCGGGAGCACACGATGGCGGTGACGCCGGCGAGGCCCCCCAAGTGCATGTCGAGGGAGGGCACCAGTCCGAGCGTTCCCCGCGGCGGTATCTGGTCCACGGGGCGCACCATCACATCCGCGCACACCACGCCCACTGTGACAAGGTCAACGCCCATCCCGCAGTTCCTTCCATCGCTTCACGGGCGGACACCGGCGCGCCAAAGGAACCCGCCTTCCAGCTGCGGGGACTTTCTGCGACGGTCCAGCCCGAAAACAGCCTCTTTTCAAGCCCGGCGTGCCCGCCGATGAACGCAGCCCGCGCCCTTCGGACGGCCCTTTTTCCCGCCGGAAACAGCGAATCGCAACGGGGAAAGTATACCAGCCAAAACGGCGTTTCTCAAGGCGGCCAAAGGGGCTCGCGCACGCTCCCGGGGACGCGCGGAGAAAGGGGGCCGCGGAGGCCGGGAGAAACGGGGCTGGCGGCGCCGCGCCCGCTCAGGTACCGCGCCGGGAACGCCCCAGCAGCACCGCGCCGAGGGAGAGGACAGTCGCCAGGAGGGCCATCCCCCCCGCGGGGCCGGCCAGCGGAAGCGCCTCGCTGACCACGATGAGGTCGCGGCGCTCCGCCAGCGTGCTGCTGAGATCCGTGGAGACGGTGAGGGAAACGGAATACACGCCCGTGTCCGAATAAACGTGCGCCGGGGCGGGCTCGACCCCCTCCAGGATGTCGCCGTCGCCAAAATCCCACCGCCAGTTGACGACGGGCCCCACGTTTCCGGAGACCCCCGCGCCAAACTGGACCCTGAGCGGGGGGGGGCCAAAGTTCTTTTGGGCGAAGATGTCCACCTCCATCTCCTCCGGCCCCAGGGAGATGGCCAGATCGTCCTCCGCCGGGACCGAGGTGCCTTCGGCGCCGTCGTGGTGGAGATACTGCCCGTCCCCCTCGTACGAGCACATGATGAGCTCCATAGCTTCCCCCGTGCGCACATGCTGGATGCCCACCCATCCCGAGGCGAGATTCACGGACGCGGACAGCTGGGCGCGGAAGCGGCGCAGGGCGAAATTCCGGCTGTAGAGGTGCGGCAGGTCCTCGCGGGACACGGTCACGGTCTCCGCGTGCACGGAGGGGCCCGGCGCGCCCGCGTTGTCCGGATGCAGGCTGATGCGGAACGTCCGGCTCCCCGGACCGGAGGGCAGCCAATAGCCGGCATTGCTGTTCCAGACGGCGCTGAGGCCCCACCATTCCACGGCCGCCACGGGCAGCACGGCCCCGTCGAAGCGCTCGAAGGCGGTCCAGTTGTATTCCGAATCCACCACCTTGGCGGACCACGCGCCCCCGGTCGGCGGGGGGGCCTGGCAGAACAGGCTGGACGGGCGGCAGGCCTGCGGGGCCAGCCCGCTGTTGGGGTCTTTTTCGGCGTTGGCGTTGAGCCAGCGGCACCCCGCCTGGGTCGTCTGCGCCGACGGCCAGACATGCCCCCCGGCGAACGGGGTCACGACGCAGCGGATGCCCGCGTCAACCAGCCTGCCCTGGGTCTGCGGGATGTCATAGGTGTAGTTATCGTCGTCCTCCCCGATCAGGATGTGGGCCACGAGACGGTCCGTGGAGGGCCACAGGGACG
>JAKPUV010000772.1 GCA_029554925.1 Candidatus Hydrogenedentota bacterium
CGCGCAGCCCAGCTTGAAGGCCACCCCCGCGCCGCAGAGGGCGGCCCCGGGGTGCCCGTCGGCTTCGCGCCGCGGATTGATGACCGCGTCCGCGGGCGGAAGCTCTCCTTCGAAACTGTGGTGGTCCGTGATGACGAGGCCCACGCCCAGGTCGCGCGCCCGCTGGGCGGCGGCGAAGGCGGAGGTGCCGTTGTCCACGGTGACGATCAGGCCGACGCCTTCGGCGTGCGCCCGTTCCACGTGGACGGGCATGATCCCGTAGCCGTCGCGCAGGCGGTCGGGCATCCCGGCCGTCACTCCGGACAGGCCGAAGCGCTGCAGCGCCCGTGTGAGAAGGGCCGTCGCGGAGACGCCGTCCACGTCGTAGTCCCCGAAGACCAGCGCCTTCTCGCCGCGGCCGCGGGCCAGGGTGACGCGGTCCACCGCGGCGCGCATGCCGGTGAGGAGAAACGGGTCAAAGAGCTGCGAGGGCGAGGGGTTCAGGAAGGCGCGGGCCGCCTCGGGCGTGGAGACCCCGCGCTGGAGCAGCAGCTGCCCGACAACGGGCGGCACCCCCGCGGCGCGCGCCAGGGCGGCCGCCTCTCGGTATTCGGTCTGCCGGAGGTTCCAGACGGCTTTGGGCCACCCGGCGCTCATAGGCGCTCCCGCGCCAGCGCGACGAGGGCGTCCACCACCTGGTCCGCCGTGAGGTCCGTGGAGTCCACCAGCACGGCGTCGTCCGCGCGGCGCAGCGGCGAGTCGGCCCGGGTCCGGCTCTTTTCGTCGCGGTCGCGGATTTCCTCGCGGAGCTGGTCAAAGTCCACGGGCAGTCCCTTCGCGGCAAGTTCGGCCGCGCGTCGGCGGGTGCGGCAGTCCAGCGACGCGTCCAGGTAAATCTTGCACTTTGCGGCGGGGAAGACCACCGTGCCGATGTCGCGCCCCTCGGCGACCGTGGGCCCCCGCTCGCCAAACCGGCGCTGGTGGTCCACCAGGATGCGGCGCACCCCGGGGATCTGGTCCAGCCTGTAGATCAGGCGCGTCACTTCGGGGGTGCGGATGGCCGCGGTCACATCCTCCCCGTCCACGGTCACGCGCTGTCCCGAGGGGGTCTCGTCCATTTCCAGGCGCATGTCGCGGGTGGAGATTTCCAGGGCGCCCGGGTCGTCAAGGTCCACCCCCCGGGCGAGGGCGCGCCAGGTGGCGGCGCGGTACATGGCCCCCGTGTCGAGAAAGGCGAACCC
>JAKPUV010000775.1 GCA_029554925.1 Candidatus Hydrogenedentota bacterium
GCGTTAATACAGTTTTGGACACGGAGGCGTTCCCTTATTGAAGCGGTTTGACCGTTTCAGGGGATGGACTGCGGGGCGCGGTCCGGGGAACGCAGGAGACGGACGGGTGCGTCCGGAGGAGAACAGGGACATGGGACACGACATGACGTCGCAGAGGAAAGCCTCCATCCGGGAGGTCAAAATGGGCACCGCCTGCTACAACGCCCGCGACTATGTGGGCGCGGAGAAGTATTTCCGCCGCGCGCTGGAGCAGGACCCCGGCTACGCCCGCGCCCACTACTACCTCGCCAACACGCTCCACAAGCTGGGCGCGCCCGACGAGGCCTACGAGGAGTGGAACAAGGCGGTCATCGTGGAGCCGGACTCCGACTCCGCCGAGAAGGCGCGTGAGAAGCTCGCCTCCGTCGGCCGCCAGCTCCGCAACACCTCGCAGGGGCTGCTGGACGGACTCGGCTCGGCGCGCTGAGAGGAGGCGCACCCCTCCGGGCACCCCGGGGTCGCGGCGCCCCGCAAACAGACGGAGGACGCCGCGCATGCGGGTGTACGGGTTGGATTTCACCAGCGCCCCGGGACCGGGCAAGCCCCTGACGGTCGCCGTGTGCGCGCTGGACGGGGACACGCTCCGGCTTGAGCGGCTCCAACGGCTCGCCGGGCTGGAGGGGTTTGAATCCCTGCTGGACTCGCCGGGCCCGTGGATCCTCGGGGCGGACTTTCCCTTCGGCCAGCCCCGGAGACTGGTCGGGGCGCTCGGCTGGCCGGACTCCTGGGAGGGCTACGTGGCCCGGGTCGCGGAAATGGGCAAGCAGCGGTACGAGGAAACCCTGCGCGCCTACATCCAGCAGCGCCCCAAAGGGGACAAGCTTCACCGCCGCGCCGGAGACGTCCGGGCGGGCGCCATCTCCCCCATGAAGCTCGACTATGTGCCCGTGGGCAAGATGTTCTTCGAGGGCGCCGTCCGGCTCCTCCGGTCATCCGTCTGTGTGGAACCCTGCCACCCAACCCGGGACGGCCGCGTCGTTGTCGAGGCGTATCCCGCCCTGGTCGCCCGGTGGGCCCTGGAGGGGCGGCGGGGGTACAAGGAGCCCAAGGACGCCCGCGCGCGCGCCCTTCGCAGGGAGGCCCGGGCCGAAATCCTCCGGCGCATCACCGGCCCCGGCCTGCGGCAGGCATACGGGATCGCCCTGCGGCTGAAGCCCGGCGACCACGACCAGGCCCTGGAGGACGACCGGGGCGACCTGCTGGACAGCATGCTCTGCGCCGTGCAGGCGGCCCGGGCGTGGACGCGCCGCGGCGCCGGATACGGCCTGCCGCCCGACTGCGACCCGCTGGAGGGCCACATCGCCGACCCGGCGACGGGGTGAGGAAAGCCCCAAGTGGCGTCGCCGCGCTTCGCGCGCTTATAGTGTCTGCGCGCGGCCGCGCGGGGCGGCGCGCCGGGTTTTCGAGGAAGGAGACATCATGCTGCTGGAGGGCAAGACCGCCGTCATCACCGGGGCGGGGCGGGGCATCGGCCGGGCCATCGCGCTGGCCTTCGCCCGCGAGGGCTGCGACGTGTTT
>JAKPUV010000782.1 GCA_029554925.1 Candidatus Hydrogenedentota bacterium
TTCCTCGCCTCCGCCGTGGCGTCCTCCGTGCTCGCCGCGCGGACGATGCGCCCGTCCTGATCAGCCCCCCGCCGCGGGCGGGGGAAATTTGCCGAGCCAGGAATCCAGCCGGTAGCGCAGGATGATGCCGATCATCTCCATTCCCAGGAAGAAGGCCCGCACCTTGCTCCCCGTCACCGAGCTGACCCCAACACGCCGCTTGTAGTTCACCGGAATCTCCACGAAGGGGAACCCGCACAGGATGACCAGCAGCATGAGTTGCGGGCCGAAGGCCGACCCCCCGATGGTGAAATGGGGCCGCACGGTCTCATAGGCCCCCCGGGACAGCAGCTTCATCGAGCAGCCCACGTCGCTCAGGAAGGTCGTGTTGAACAGGAACTCCATCAGCTTGCCCACGGCGTAGTTCCCCCACTTGAGGAACACCCCCATGTTCGCCCCCTCCCACACGAACTCCCGCGCCGTCCGCGTGCCGAAAACCACCGGCACATCGTCGCTGAAGGCCAGCAGCTTGACCACGTCGTTCCCCGAGAAGGTGCCGTCCGGCTCCGAGATGATCAACAGGTCGCCCTCCGCCTCCTCCAGCCCCCGCCAGATGGCGTGGCCGTAGCCCTGCCGCGACTCATGCACCAGCCGCGCCCCCGTGCCCGCCACCTCCTCGTCCGTGCCCGGCGCGGCGTTGTTGTTTACCACCACGACCTCGTCCACCCACCCGGAGGCGAAAAAGTCCAGCACCGCCGCCCGGATCGAGTCCTTCTCGTTGTACGTGGGGAATATGACCGATACGCGCTTGTCTTTCCACATGGCCCGTGATTATGCGGAGACCCGCCCCCGAAATCAAGACGGGGGAATGCCCCAAAGTAGACGCGGCATCTTGCCGCGTTCTTGGGGTTTTCGTTGGATCCAAGAGCGCGCCAAGGGGACGCGTCTACTTCGCCGGCGAAGGCGGCCCCAACCCGGTTGACTGCCCCGGCGCGCGGTGTTAGAGTGGTGAACGCCGCGCGCGGGGCGCGGAACGGGCCGCAACACCCCCGGGACGCCATGAGAATCGCCTTTGTCAATCCGCCCCCCGTCGGGGGGATGCGGTTCATCCGCGAGGGACGGTGCATGCAGAGCGTCGCCTCGTGGGCGGCG
>JAKPUV010000794.1 GCA_029554925.1 Candidatus Hydrogenedentota bacterium
ACCCTCCTCCCGGCGGCGGCGGGCCACCTCCAGATCCTGCTCCGTGGGCACCATGCCGGCCAGGGCAAAACCCGTGAGTTTCTTCCGCACCGCCAGTGTTTCCGCGGCGTTTTCCCCCGCCGCCCGCTCTATTTCCCGGCGTCGCTCTTCGAGGCGCCGCCACTCCCCTTCGCAACGCTCGATGCTTTCCCTGGCCGGCACCGACAGGATGAGGGCCGCTTCCATATCTCCCCGCCACCGTCCGAGGCCGGCGAGGGAGCGCTGCGCCTTCCTCTCCGCCTCCTGGAGAGCCTTTCGCGCCTTGAACAGTTCGCCGTCCGGATCTCCCTCCTTCCGGGCGACGCGGACGGCCTCCCGCAGCACGGCGGGATCTCCCCCTTCGGGAAGGCCCCGCAGCTCCCGTTCCGTCTCCTCCTGATCCCGCCGTCTTCTTTCCAGCGTTTTTTCCGCCTTTTTCAGGGAGGTCAGGACCGCCTCGTGACGGCGGGCCAGTTCCGTGACCAGGGCGCGGTTCCTTTCGACCTGGGGGATGATCTCCCCCACCGATTCGAGCCGGGGTTCGATGCCGATGGTCTCCATGAGGCGCCGGGCGTCGTTCCGCATCTGCCGCAGGCGGCCCTCCAGATCCGGCCGGTCCCGGAGGGCCTTGAGATGGCTTCCCAGGTCCTGTTGCAGTTCATCCACCAGGACCGCCTCGGCAAGGAGCGACGACGGCGGTGGCAACTGGGCGCAGACCGCCCGCAGATTCGCCAGCCGGTCTCCGGCCCTGGCCACCGCCTCCCGGGCATGCTCCCAATCCCTCAGGACCGCGGCCCGCCGGGACGGGAAATCCGCCGCCAGGATGTGGACCTCGCCCATGGCCGCCAGCCGGGCGAGGAGTTCCCGCCTTTCGGCCAGTCCCTTCAGCACCCACCCTATCCGCAGCAGGCGCTGGCGCTCCCCCTGCCGCGCCCCGATCTCTCCATCGATCCGCCGCACCTCCGCGACCAGTTCCCAACGCCGCGTCCAGTGCCGGTCCCATTCCCGGGCCGGCAGGGATT
>JAKPUV010000795.1 GCA_029554925.1 Candidatus Hydrogenedentota bacterium
CCGCATCCCGCAAGCAAAGCGGCCGCCCCCGCCAGCGTCACCCATGCAAACCGTCCTGCCATGCCGATCCCTTCGCCCGCCGGGGGCCGTTGTGCTCCCTGTTCAGTATACCAGAGGAACCGGCCAACGTTTCGCGCTCACAGCCGGAGATTCCAGGCGTCCAGCGCGTATTTTTCCCGCACCAGACGGTGCATTTCCTCCCGTTCATGGGCCGCCGGAGTCGCGGCGGGCGGTTCCGCGCCAAACACCCCGGCCAGCATCCCGCGGAGGACTGCCGGGGCGGCCTGGATGCCCCCGACAAACTCGGCGTGGCTGCGCGCGCCGCGGTATTCCGGGCGGTCGGACGGTTCCGCCAGATACCGCGCCATGCCCGCGTGGTCGGGCCGGTGGAGTAGCGTGCCGTGATGGAGAAAGGCGTGTTTGCGGCGGCGCTGGGCGTTTCCGGAGACCTTGAGGCCGCCCACGGCCAGGTCACACACCCCCTCCTGCGAGGCCGCCAGCCCAAGACGCTTCAGGCCACCGGTGATGCACGACAGGATCAGGCAGTAGGATCCCCGAAGGTCCCGGGTGCCCGGCCAGTCGTCGTAGCGCACCACCAAGCTGAAATTGAGGCTTCCCGGCCCCTGAAGCACGCAGCCTCCGGCGGTGCATCGCCGCAGGACGGGCACTCCGTCCTCCGCGCAGGCATCCAAGCGGACCTCCCGCTCGGCTTTTTGCGCGGAACCCAGCACGACGAAGGGGACGTCCGCCTCCCACAGCCGCAGGGTGGAGGGCGCTGCACCGTGCTCCACGGCGTCCAGCACGGCCTCATCCAGCGCCAGGTGCTCTCGGGGTCCGAGTCCCGGCGCGTCAATCAGGCGCGGGCGCACCGTCAGCGTCCCGGCATCCCGGTCACGGCAGGCTGGCACAGTTGAGGTCCTTGGCGGCCTTCACCTCGTCCAGCCGCGTCACGGGAAGGCTTCCCGGCGCGGCCTTCAGCGCCTCGGGCGACGTGTCGGCCAGCCGCGCGATCTCCAGCATGTCGTCGCAGAAGGCGTCGAGTGTCTCCTTTGACTCCGTCTCCGTGGGCTCAATCATCACGCACTCTTTGACCGTGAGGGGGAAGTAGACTGTCGGGGCGTGATACCCCCGGTCCAGAAGGGCCTTGGCGATGTCCAGGGCGCGCGCGCCCTTCTCCGCCTGCGCCGCCGCGGTGAAGACGCACTCGTGCATGCAGGTCCCCTCGAACGCGGGCCGGTAGGCCCCCCGCAGGCGCGCGAGAATGTAGTTCGCGTTCAGCACGGCGTTCTCGGCCACCGCCGCCAGCCCGTCACCCCCATAGTGCCGGAGAAACGCGTAGGCGCGCACGGCGATGAGGAAATTGCCGAAGAACGGGGCCATGCGCCCGATGGATTTCGGCGGCTCGCGGAGGACAAAGCCCTCCCCCGCCCTTTCCACCCGCGGCCCCGGCAGGTACGGCAGGAGCCGGTCCCCCACGGCGATGGCGCCGGAGCCCGGCCCGCCCATGCCGTGGGGGGTGGCGAAGGTCTTGTGGAGGTTGAAGTGCATCACGTCAAACCCCAAGTCGCCGGGACGGCACTTGCCCACGATGGCGTTGAGGTTCGCGCCGTCGTAGTACATGAGGGCGTCCACGGCGTGGGCCATTTCCGCGATCTCGGCCACCTGCGGCTCGAAGAGCCCGTGGGTGTTCGGGCAGGTCAGCATGACCGCCGCCACGTTGTCGTTCATGGCTTCCCGGAAGCGGTCCAGATCGGCCAGCCCCTCGGGGGTGGAGGGAATCTGGACCACATCGAAACCCGCCATGGCGGCGCTGGCCGGGTTGGTGCCGTGGGCGGAGTCGGGCACCAGCACTACCCGCTTGTGCGCGTTGCCCCGGTCGCGGTGGTAGGCGGCGATGAGCAGGGTCCCCGCGAGTTCGCCGTGCGCCCCGGCCATGGGCTGGAGGCAGGCGGCCTCCATGCCGCCCACCTGCGCCAGGATGCCCTCCACGGTGTGGACCAGTTCCAGCGCGCCCTGGCACGCGTCCCAATAGGCCGGCGTGGTGGACAGGTGCGGGTGTAGGGAGGCGAACCCCGGATGCGCGGCAACCGTCTCCGCGACCTTGGGATTGTATTTCATGGTGCAGGAGCCGAGAGGATAGAAATGGCTGTCCAGCCCGAAATTGCGGCGGGACAGGTGCGTGAAGTGGCGCACCACGTCAAACTCGCCGACCTCCGGGAGCGCGGGCGGCGCTTCCCTCCGGAAGGCGGCGGGGAGTTCCACCGGGGGAACGTCCAGCGGATCCAGGGCCAGGGCGCGGCGGCCGGGGCGGCTTTTCTCAAAGATCAACTGCATGACACACCTCCTCGAGCGCGGCGGCAAACGCGTCCATCTCCGACCGCGTCCGCGTCTCCGTCACGGCAACCAGCAGTTCGTTTTCGTCCCCGGCGCCCACGGCGGCCAGGGGAAGCCCGGCGAGGAATCCCCGTTCAAGCATGCCGGCGGCGGCGCGCTCCGCCGGGATCGGCAGACGCACCGCAAACTCGTTGAAGGTCGGCCCGGGGTTCGCCACGGGGAACCGCGCCGCCAACCGCGCCTTTAGGTATTCCGCCTTGGCGTTGCAGGCCTCCGCCACCCCGCGCAGGCCCTCCGGCCCGGCAAGACAGAGGTAGATGAGCGCGCGCAGGGCGCAGAGCGCCTGGTTCGAGCAGATGTTCGAGTTTGCCTTCTCCCGCCGGATGTGCTGCTCCCGCGCCTGGAGGGTCAGCACAAACCCCCGCCTTCCCTCCGTGTCCACCGTCGCCGCCGCAATGCGGCCGGGCATCTTTCGGATGAGGGCCTTGCGCGCGGCAAGCACGCCGAGATAGGGGCCGCCGAAGCCCAGGGGCAGTCCGAGCCCCTGCCCTTCCGCCACGGCGATGTCCGCGCCCATGGCGCCCGGCGACTTCAGCAGCCCCAGGGACACGGGGTTGAAGGCCGCCACAAGCAGCGCGCCCGCCGCGTGGCAGGCGGCGGCAAGCTCCGAGAAGTCCGCCAGATCGCCCCGGAAGGCGGGATTCTGCACGATGACGCAGGCGGCCCCCTCCGGGTTCGCGCCGTCGGCAATCTCCATGTCCAGATTGGCGGTGTGCGTGAGAAGAATGCGCCGCCAGACGGGGTTCACGGAGGGGTGCACCCGGACCACGCCGCGGCCCGTGGCGCGGCAGGCCATGACGGCCGCCTCAAAAAGCGCCGTGCCGCCGTCATAGAGCGAGGCGTTGGCGCACTCCATGTCCGTGAGCCGGCAGACGGCGGACTGGTACTCGTAGATCGCCTGGAGGGTGCCCTGGGCCGCTTCGGGCTGGTAGGGCGTATAGGCCGTGAAAAACTCGCTCCGCGAGGCGAGGGCATCCACCGCCGACGGGATGAAATGGTCGTAGTACCCCGCGCCGAGAAAAGACACCGGGGAGACCCGGTTCTTTTCCGCAAGCCCGGCGACGTGGCGGCGCAGGGCGGCCTCGGCCATGCCGGGCGGCAGATCCCATCCGCGCATGCGGAGGGACTGGGGAATGACGGAGAACAGATCCTCGACGGAGGGCGCGCCGATGGCGGCGAGCATCTCCCGGCGGTCCTGTTCGGTCACGGGAATCCAGCTCATGTTCCTCTCCTTTCCAGGGGCCGGGTCACTCGCCACAGAAGGCTTTGTACTGGTCGTGGGTCATCAGGGATTCCAGGGAGGCGGGGTCCACGTCCTGAAGCTTGAAGAACCAGCCGGCGCCGTAGGGCTCCTGGTTGACCAGCTCCGTGGCGGCATCGAGTTCCGCATTGACTGCGGCCACGACCCCGGCGACGGGGGCGTAGATGTCGCTGGCGGCCTTGACGGACTCCACCTCGGCGGCCTTGGCGCCCTGTTCCAGGCGCGCTCCGGGCCTCGGCAGGTCCACATAGGTCACGTCCCCCAGCTCGTGCTGGGCGTGGTCGCTGATGCCAACGACATACAGTCCGCCGTCGTCGGCGCCGATCCATTCATGGGTCTCGGTGAAACGCAGCAATTCGGGGTTCATGGGGGTGTCCTCCTCGAAGGGGTTATCCGGTGATCTTCACTCTGCAGGTTCCCTCCCGGTACACGGGGGCCTCGCAGACTTCAATTTCCAGGGCGCGCGGTCCGGCGGTGAGCCGTTTTCCGGGCACGGCCGCCGCCGGGGACAGGTAGGCCAGTCCCACACCGCAGCCAAGGCTCGGTCCGAAGGTTCCGCTGGTAACGGTGCCCGCGCGGTCCGCACCGTCAAACACCTCGAACCCCGCGCGCGGCGCCCTGCGGTCCAGGGACTTCACCGGGGTCAGGCGCTCGTAATCGCCCGCATCGCGCTGGTGAAGAAGCCGGGCCTTGCCGGGAAACTCGGTTTCCCAGGCGATGAAACGGTCCATGGCGGTTTCCAGCGGCGTGCGCGAAGGGTCCAGATCATCCCCGTTCAGCGGATAGGCCATCTCCGAGCGCAGGGTGTCCCGGGCCCCCAGGCCGCAGGGCATCGTACCCTCCGCCGCCAGCACGGCGTCCCACACCGCCTCTCCGGCGTCCGCGGGGACATAGAGTTCGTAGCCCAGCTCTCCCGTGTAGCCCGCGCGGGTGACCACCAGGGGAACACCGCGCCACTCCGTCCGCACGCCGCTCCAATAGGCGAGCGGCGCGGCGGCCTGAAGCCCCAGGGAAAGGAGAATCTCCCGGGAGCGCGGCCCCTGCACGTCAATTTTCGCCGTGGCCGCCGACTGGTCCTCCACGCCGGGCACCCGCGCCGCCAACAGGGCGGACACCTCCTCCAGGGGGCCGGCATTGGTGACGAAATACATCTCCTCCTGGGAGAGGCGCAGGGCCACGCAGTCGTCAATGATGCCGGCGTCGGCGTTCAGCAGCGCGGTGTACCGGCAGCGCCCGGTCTTAAGAGCGGTCAGGTTGCCGATGACCAGGCGGTCCAGCGCGGCGATGGCTTCCGCGCCCCGGACCATGAACTCGCCCATGTGCGAGCAGTCGAAGACTCCGGCGGCACGGCGGGTGTGCAGGTGCTCCTCCACGATTCCCCGGAACTGCACTGGAAGGGCCCATCCGTGAAAATCCACCACGCGGGCGCCGTGACGGGCATAGGCGTTAAAAAGCGGCGTTTGACGCATCGTCATACTCCCCGCCGCCGGGTCGAAGACCGGCGACCGGCAAGAATCCAGCCCTGTCTTCCCCGCAGGGAAGGCGATGCGCCCAGGCGAGCGGCTTGGCCGCCTGCTGCTTCCCCGTGGTTTGACCACGTACTCTCGCCAGTCACAGCAGGCCGGAGGGGCTCGGGTATGATGCCACACGAAAACGCCCGCGTCAAATCTTTCCCAAACCAGCGCCAAAAAAACTGGGAACGGGGCGCGCGTCTACTTTCAGGCCTGGAGAACCGGCGCGGGCAGCGTGCGCTGGATGCGGTCCAGACGGTAGCCAAACCCCGGTCCCGACAGGGTGACCCGGTCCAGCACGCCGTTGCGGCGGGTGTAGAGTCCCGGATGCACCTCCGACTCGGGCAGGCTGGCGGCGGGGTAGAACTGCATGCCGTTGCTTTCCACGCCCATAATAGTGCCCGCATGGGCGGCCAGTTGGACGTGCGGAATCTGGGCGAGCATGGG
>JAKPUV010000805.1 GCA_029554925.1 Candidatus Hydrogenedentota bacterium
ATCGGGGCAGGGCAGCTTCGGCCCCGCCGGCGCTTTCGGCTTCTCCCCGAAGTAGTACTTTTCCGTGACCTGAAGCAGTTTTGCCTTCCAGCCCCCGGTGGCGGCCTCGCCTGCGGCCACCGCCGCAAGGAGGACAACAACAGACCCCACACACCATACCGTCAGCCCCTTCCGCCGCCGTCTCATTCTGATTCCCTCCCGCCTCGGATTGGCAACCCGCTAAAGCCATCCCCAGAGTCCCGCAGCCGCCAAGACGACCACAGCCGCAACCCCCGCAAAGACCACCCACCTGATCCAGGACGATGCCACCCTGTCCCGCGCGAGCTGCACGGTTTCCATGATGAAAGCAACAATGTCAACCACATCGTACATTGCGTTTTGACCCGACTTTTCCCACATCAAAAGTGTATCACAATCCTTCGCAGCCCAACCGAGAGAAGTATCCAGCCCTATTCCAGCAACTCCCCCCTCCCCCCATCTGCGCATATCTGCGTAATCTGCGGAGACTCTCCCCGTTCCCGGCGGTTTTGACAACCCCGGCGGCTTCTGCTAGGATAGTCCTGTCGGTTCGTGCGCGGGCATTCGCCCGCGGACGCGAAGAGGGAACCCGGTGCGAATCCGGGGCTGCCCCGCAGCGGTAAGCAGGAACGAACGGCGCAAGATGAAGCACTGGTCCCCGTGTGGGGGGCTGGGAAGCGCGCCCAGTAGGCGGCCATGAGCCACGCCCGCAAGCCCGAAGACCTGCCGACAGACTGCGGCGGCGCGCCGTTTCGGCGCGCGGCGCCGCGCTTTCGAGGGAAAGACGATGAGCTGTCGGGTGTTTCTGAGACACCGCCACCGCCCGCGCGCAACATTTCTTGCGGCCGCCGCGCTGTGCCTTGCGGCGGCATGCGCGCCTGCGCGGGCGGAGGATCCCTGGGCGGACGAGGTGGCGGCGTGGAACGCCATAGACCCGAACACGGGATTCAACACGCCGGAGAAGACCCTCGGCGATCCCGTGGGCGGCGGCACCCTGGCGCCCAACAACAGCAGCCTGCACTCTGTAGGCATTCCCGGCGCCGCACCGGGCAGTTACCTGCTGCTTGCGTTCGCCACCGCCGTCACCGACGACCCCCTCAACCCCTTCGGCATGGATTTTATCGTCTACGGCAACAGCGCATGGGTCGGCGGCAATCCGCTCCGCAAATGGGCGGAACCCGGGCTGGTGGAGATCAGCGAGGACGTGAACGGGAACGGTCTCCCGGACGACCCGTGGTATGTCCTCCCCGGTTCGCGGGGCTATGGGGCGTCCGTTCTTCCGGCGGGCATTCCCAACCCCTCCCCCGCCCTCGCGGGGAACGTGCTGAACCCGAACACGGACGGCACGGAGCGGGACTGGGGCTACACCGACCTCTCCCCCACCCAGGTGAAATATCTCGACAACTATGTGCGCCCGGACGACCCGCATGGGGTCGGTCTGAGCCCGCGCAGCGGCGGCGGTGACGCCTTTGACATCGCCTGGGCCGTGCCCTCGGACGGGACCGGAAACCCCGCGGGCCTGGACCGGTTCCATTTCCTGCGCGTTTCCGCCTTCATCAGCGCGACGGACGGCACCCTGGGCCGCATCACGCCCGAGATTGACGCCGCGGCCGATGTCGCCCCGGATGTGGACACCGACGGCGACGGCATTCTGGACGAGTATGAGATGCGGGTGGCGGGCACGGACCCCGGTCGGCCCGAGAGCACGGTGCTCGCACTGGAGATTCCCCCGGAGGACGGCGGCAGCCCCGCCGGAACCCTGCTCGGCGCGGCCGAGGACGCCGACGGCAACCGGCTGGCCCTGTATTCCTCCGGCGGGCGGACCGGCGCCCGCGAGCGCAACTGCACCGTGGACATCGCATCCATTGCCGACCCCGATCCCGCGGCCCCCGCCGGCGGCCTGGTCAAGAGCGGTGCCGTGCGGCGCTTTGACAGTACCATTCCCGACTTCGTGTCCGCGCAGACGGCGGAGGCGGAGTTCACAGTGTCCTACACGGCGGCGGAAATCGCGGGCCTCGATGAGGCGCTTCTCCAGCCGTTCCGACAGGACGGCGGCTACAGCAGCGACGGAATCACTGTTGCCGTCCGGGAAACGGCGGACAACCGGCTCACGTTCCGCTGCGCCCGGCCGGGCGTTTTCCTGCTGGCATCCGTCCCCGGGGCGGGCGACATGGATTCCGGCGCGCCCCCGGTGCCGATTGCGGCCACGCCCGCGCGGGGCACGGCGGGAAACCCGGGCTCCTCCGTCCTTGTGCAGGGCGGCCCGGTGCTCATGCCCGACCTCCAGCCCGCCCCCGACGGCGCGCTGTTCACCGTCTCCACCACCCTGGGGACGGTGACGTCTCCGGACGCCGACACCGGCGTTCCCGGCGTTCAGGTGGGCGTGTCCGCCGGGTCTCTGGCCTTTTCGCTGTCTTGCGGGACGGTTGCCGGGGCTGCGCGGGTGGCCGCCGTGTCGCTGGACGGCCTCGTGCGCGGCGAGATGACGCTGGAGATCGGCGCGGGACCGGCCACCGGGCCGGTGACCCTGCACACCCTCACCGCGCGGCCCACGGCGCCGGGCCCGGTGGACTTCGGCACGGAGGAGA
>JAKPUV010000868.1 GCA_029554925.1 Candidatus Hydrogenedentota bacterium
CACATGCTCCTCGTCGATGGGGGAATTGGCGAAGGCCGCGCCCGCCCGGAAGGTCCACTTGGGCGACGCCTCCCAGGTCAGGCCCGTCTTCACGATGTGCTGGTCCTTCCAGCCGAACCCGCCCTGCAGCGGCTCCTCCCCAATCTGCCGCACCCCCGTCCAGTCAACCCACTTGTAGTCCACCGCCCACTCCAGCGTCGGCGTAATGTCAAACGCCACGCCCGCCTGGATGTGCTGCGGCAGGTCCATGGACTCAAAGAAGAGGTCGTCGTATTTCTCGAAGTCCGTCAGCCACTGGCGGGAGGTGTAGGTGGCCCCGACGGCGAAGCGGTCCCACCGCTTGTTGAACCCCAGCGAGAACCCCGCGCCGTAGGAAGTGTCCCAGCCGTTCTCCGCGTCGGCCTGCCGGAACTTCAGCGTCAGCATGTCGCTCTTGAACATGGAGAAGTTCAGGTGCGGCGCCAGGCCCACGGTCCAGCCGTCGCCCAGATCGCGGGCGTAGCCGAACACCATGGTGGCCACGCTGTACTCCGTGCGCCGGTCGTAGTTCTTCAGGAACAGCCGCGGCAGTATGGCGCGGGACGCGCGGTACTCCACCCCCATCCCGCTCACCCCGTAGAGGCCGACGCCCCAGGCGTCCTCTCCGCCCTCCCCGGGACCGTTGCTGTACCCGACGGCGGGGATGTAGAAGATGCTGTCGTCATAGGACTCGCCCGTGAGGTTGCCGAACACGCCGGCGGGGTCCATGGTCCGGTAGGGCGCGAACACCTCCACGCTCACGTCCAGACGCCGTTCCAGCGAAAGCAGGCCCGCCGGGTTCAGCAGCACCCAGGTGGAGTCCTTGGCGCTCGCCACGCCCGCCCCCGCGGTGCCCTTTTGCACCGCGCCGATGCCGATAAGCTGGGTGCCGTCCGTGGCGTGCGCGGGCATGCACAGGCCCGGCAGCGCCAGGGAAAGGGCCACAAGGGCGGGGAGGATGCCTCGGTGTCGCGGTGTCGGATGCATGTGCGGGACTCCTTCTCGGTAAAAACACGCGAATGTTTATCAAGAAACCAAAGTATATCCCAAAATCTTCCCGGGATGCACCTTTTTGTCCGGGGGCGCGGAACCTTTCCCGGTGTTCCGGGCATTACCCCCCAGGGGAAGCCTGCCCGGAATCGGGCCAAGGTGACCCCGGCAGGGCAAAAACAGTAGAATGGGCCGGAGACGCGGACTTTCTGAACAGCGGCGCGGTTCCCCCGGGGGGCGGCGCCGCAGAAATGATGGGATGCAGACCATGGCATTACAATACATCGGTTTGACCCTGGCATTCATCATGACCCTGTTCGCCGGACCGGCGGCGTGGGCGAAGCCGGGACCAGCCGCAGAGTCTGGGGCGGCGGCCAAAGCCGCCCTTGTGGCCGAGGGCGAGGGTGAAGGCGAGGGAGAAGGGGAGGGGGAACTTCCGGCGACCATCACGGAGATCGCGCTGCTGGCCCCGACGGGCGACATTGCCACCGCGCCGGGCATTGCCCAGGTGCCGGTGCTGTTTTGCGCGGAGCTGACCCTGGCGGAGGACGCCCCGGCGGACACCGCGCCTGAAGTGGTGTTCGAGTGGAGCGGACAGGAGTTGCCCGCCACGCGGCGGGACGGTCTGTACTGGGCCGAGAGCGTTGCGCCCGCGGGGCTTCAGAGCACGATCACCGTCGTTGCCACGGTGGACGGCGAGGAGGCGGAGTACCTGTCGGAAGCCTATCCCTTCGAGGTGCGGATCGTGGCCGATGGCGACGGCAACGGGTATCCGGACGACCCCTTCACCGCCCTGGCCAAGCCGGGCGACGGCTGGTACGGCCTGCACACGTCGGGGGACTGCGTCCGGGTGGTGGGCATGCTCGAGATGGACCCCGCCGCACCCGAATGCCGGGTGCCGCTGGCGAACCCCTACGACTCCGCCGTCACGGCGGTGGTGTCCGCGCCGGGCGCGCTGATGGGCACGGCGGGCCGGGGCATCCTGACGGCGGTCCTCGCCTGCAATGAGGACGGCATGTTCGTGCCGGACGGGCCGGGGCCGGACGCGGCCCTGCGTCCCGGCGAGCCGCTGGAGGGCGGCGGATTTCTGTTCGCCGGGGTGGTGGTGTCCACCGACGACGGGGCGACCTTTGGCGATCCCGACCCCTTTTTCGCCGCGGGCAACGCGATCACCTTTGCCGTTTCGGGCCTGCGCGCCAAGCCGGGTTTTGTGGCGGCGTGGCACGCCTTTCCCGCCGCGCTGGACAGCGACCCCGCGACGGGTTTTCTGCTCGCCCCGACGGGGGACGCCTGGAGCCGCGCCACGGTGCTGACGGCGGGGGATGACGGCGGCGTGTTCAGCGGGCGCATGCAGCAGGCGCAGCTGGTGGCGCCGTTCCAGACCGGGCTGCCCGCCCGGCTGGAAATTCCGGAGGCCGCCGGCGGGTCGGTGCTTTTCGGCCGGGTACGCCTGGGCGAGGCGGGGACGTTGACGCTGACCCTCCGCAACCCCGGAAGCGCGCCCGTGGAGGGCACGGTGGCTCTGTCCGACCCGGCGGGGGTCTTCGCCGTGCGCGGGCCGCTGGCCTACAGCCTGCCCGCGGGCGCCGAGACCGTGATGGAGGTCCAGTTTGTGCCCCCCGCGGAGGAGGACTACCGGGGAACGCTGACCTTCACCGGCGGGGCGAACACGCCCCTCACCGTCACGCTGCTGGGCACGGGCACCGCCGAAGTCAAGACCGTCTCTTTCCTGGGCTGCGCCCCCGCGGGCGGACAGGCCGCCCCCGGGTGGGATGCGCTGCTTGCCGCGGTGGTCATGTGCGCGCTCCTGGTGCGTCCGCGCCGCGCCGCGCGCTAGGGGCTCCCCGATGCAAGACAGCGTCCTGCTTGTCGCGGCGGTCGCCGCGCTCTATACCCTCATCGCCGTGGGCTGGCGGCTCCTGTCGCGGGTCCGGATGAAGATGCACTGGGACGCGGGCCGCGCCGCGCTTGAGCGGGGGGACCTGGAGTCCGCCGCGGTCGCCTACGCCAAGTGCGTCGCCCTCGAACCCATGTGGGCCGTCGCGCGGTCCATGCTCGCGGGCACCCTTGCCCGGATGGGCCGGGGCGAAGAGGGCGAGCGCGAGGCGCGGCTGGTGGCGGAGATGAACCCCCGCGACCCGGAGAGCTGGCGCGCCCTGTGCATGTTCTACGCCCTGTTCATGCCGGAGCGGGAGGGGGAGACCCGGGCCGCCTTCGAGGAGCTGCGGCGGCTCGACCCCGCGGCGGCCGACAAATTTCTGCGGGATCCGGACATTGCGCGCAGGGCCCCGCACCTGGGCGCCGTCCTGCCGCCGTCCGGCGGCGGCGCGCCGGTTTGATTGGGCCGCCCCGCCTGCGGTACGCTTGAACCGGTGTGAACGGTCCCCCGCAAGGGGCAGGAGACGGAAGCATGAAGAGAATGACCGGACCGGTCCTGCTGGCCGGATGTCTGCTTTTCCTCGCCGGGTGCAACACCCTGGCGGGTCAGCCCGGGCTGCGGGGCGCGGCGATCACGCCCGACACGCTCAAGCCCGGCGACGCCGCCGTGGTCACCATGACCATCCGCGACCGGCAGGGCATCATCGAGCGGGTGCAGGGTGTCGTGGTCGAGGACCCGCGCATCACCTTCCGCCTCATGGACGACGGACTGGACCCCGACGCCAAGGCGGGCGACGGTGTCTGGAGCATGGCGGTGGACGTGCCCTTCCAGGCCCCGCCCGGCGAGTATTTCCTCGAGATGACCGCCTACACCGACGACGGCGAGCCGGTCACCATCCGCGAGAAGGGCGGCACGCTGAAGCCGCTTCAGGCCGTCGTGCCCCTGCGCATCCTGCCGCCGGAGAAATGACGTGGCCGCGTGGGCGCTGGCGCTTGCGGCGCTCCTGGCGGCGGGGGCCGCGCCCGACCGCCCCAATGTCCTCTTCCTGACGGCCGACACCCTCCGCGCCGACGCCCTCGGCTGTTACGGGGCGTCGCCCTCCCCGACGCCCCGGCTGGACCGGCTCTCCGGGGAGGCCCTCCTGTTTGAGGACTGCCTGTGCGCGGTGCCCCTCACCGGCCCGTCCTTCGGCGCCATGCTCACCTCGGTGCCGCCGCGCGCCAACGGCGCCACGCACAACGCCCTGCCCGTGTCCCCGGAACTCCCCACGGTGCCCGAGGCGCTCCGGCGCGCGGGGTACTTCACGGGGTGCGTCCAGAGCACCTGGACGCTCAGGGCGAAGATGGCGGGGCTCCACCGGGGCTTTGACCGCTACGACGAGGACTTCCACCGGAAGCGGTGGGGGATTGTCAACGCCGAGCGGCCTGCGGACGAGGTGACGGACGCGGCGCTGCGGATGCTGGAGGAGCGCCCCCGCGAACGGCCCTTCTTCCTCTGGGTTCACTACATTGACCCGCACGCCCCCTACGAGCTCCACCGGGGCTTCGCGCCCCCCGGCGCGAACGTGTGGCGGCTGCCGCCGCGCGAGGGCACCTGCGCCCGCTACTGGAGCGAGGCGGCGTTCATGGACCACCACCTGGGCCGCCTGCTTGACGCCCTGCCGCCGGACACCGTGGTGCTCTTCGTCGCCGACCACGGCGAGAGCCTTTACGAGCACGGACACCTCGGCCACGGGCGGCATGTCTACCACGACAACCTGCGCGTGCCCCTGATGATCCGCGCGCCCGGCGCGCCGCCGGGCCGGAGCGCCTTTCCCGCCCACGGTCTCGACATCGGCCCCACCCTGCTGGCACTGGCCGGGCTGCCTGCACTTCCCGGCATGCAGGGGCTCAATCTCCTGGACACGGCGGAGGGT
>JAKPUV010000875.1 GCA_029554925.1 Candidatus Hydrogenedentota bacterium
GATAGCAGACAGAGGCCGCATGCTTCAACTTTTCGGCGGCGTGCGGAGCGACGGAAGTGCGCTTCGGGGCGCGGTTGTGCTACCCTAACACCCTGTCACCTTGTCCCGATGGACGCGTTTCCAAGGCCGAACTTTCGGAAATAGGTTTTCCCAGGATTTCAAGAAAATGCCCGATTGGAGCCCCTCTTCCTGGCGGTCGCATGCGGCGGCGCAGCAGCCCGCCTATGATGATTCCGCCGCCCTCGACCACGCGGTGGGGGAACTCTCCACCAAGCCGCCGCTCGTGGCGATGGGGGAGGTGGAGCGGCTGCGCGCGGAGCTGGGCCTCGCCGCCGAAGGGCGCCGTTTCGTGCTGCACGGCGGCGACTGCGCGGAACGCTTCGCCGACTGCACCCGGGAATCCCTCACGGCCAAGTTCCAAGTGCTCCTCCAGATGAGCCTGGTGCTCACCTACGCCACCCGGCGGCCCGTCATCCGCATCGGGCGCATCGCGGGACAGTATGCCAAGCCGCGCAGCGCCGACACCGAGACCGTGGGCGGCGCTTCCCTACCGGTGTACCGGGGCGACCTGGTCAACGATTTGGCGCCGGCGCCGGAGGCCCGCCGGCCGGACCCGGCCCGTCTCATGGAGGGGTATTACCACTCCGCGGCCAGCCTGAACTTCCTCCGCGCCCTCATTGAGGGCGGGTTCGCCGACCTGCACCATCCGGAACAGTGGGACCTGGGCTTCATTGACCAGAGCCGCAACGCGGTCGAGTACCGCCGCGTGGTGGACGCCATCCGCGACGCCGTCACGTTCATGGAGACGGTGGGCGGGGCGGCGGAGACGCTCCAGCGGGTCTCGATGCACACCTCCCACGAGGCCCTGCTGCTCCCCTATGAGGAGGCCATGACCCGGCGCGAGGGGGGAGGCTGGTTCAACAGCAGCGCGCACTTCCTGTGGCTCGGCTACCGCACCGCCCAGCCCGACAGCGCCCATGTCGAATATCTGCGCGGCGTGCGCAACCCCGTCGGCGTCAAGGTCGGTCCGGGCACCGATGTGGGGCGCCTGCTGGGGATTCTCAACGTGCTGGATCCGGACCGGGAGCCCGGGCGCGTGACGCTCATCACCCGCTTCGGCGCGGAGCGCGCCGCGTCCGACCTGCCGCCGCTGCTGCAGGCCGTCTCCGCCACGGGGCGGCAGGTGGTGTGGAGCTGCGACCCCATGCACGGCAACACGCGCCCCGCCGGGGACGGGCGGAAGACCCGCCGCATGTC
>JAKPUV010000881.1 GCA_029554925.1 Candidatus Hydrogenedentota bacterium
TCCCGCACCCGTTCGGGCCCACCACCGCCGTCACCCCCGGCTCCAGCGGCAGCACCGTCCGGTCCGCGAAGGACTTGAACCCCGTCAATTCCACCTGTTAAAGTACATGCGGCCCGTCCATGATTCGAGGGGAAACAACAAGCCCCCGAGCTGCTTCCTGAAATACTGTGGGTTCTCCGGCTCCCCCGGCACATACCGCGGACGCGGTCTTCCGGGCCCCAAAAGCATACCTTCCGGAGGGGGGGCAACGCAACGCCGGGGAACCGCGGAGGGGGGTTGAACCATTCCGGAACATCCCTTATACTGGAAACATCCGGGTGAAGCGGAAAGGGAGTCTCATGTCGCGCTGGTGGCTGGCCGTAATGGCGGTTGGGACATGTCTTGGCGCGCTGGAGACAGGCAGCCGGCTGTGGGCCTTCATAGACGCGGTTTGTTTTGCCTGGCTGGTTTTCGTTCTGCTGCACCCGCTGCTTGAGCGGTCGCGCTGGTGGACGGGGCCGCGCGCGCGGTTTTATGTGTACGCCCTGCTGCTGGCGCTGTTTTCGGCCCTGTATTGTCTGGCCCGAATGGCCGGGTGACCGCTCTGACGACCGCTCTCCGGGGGCCGTGTCGTCCGCATTAGCAGCAGCCCCACTCCCGGCAAAGAGGGCGCGGCAAGCAGCGCCCCTACCCGCCCATGCTTCGGGCACACACAAAAACACCGGGCAATCCTCCTGTAGGGGCGCCGCTTGCCGCGCCCTCTTTGCTCCCCCCTGCTGCGCCCCGGTGCGGGCCCGAAATCCGTTGTCTGCCGGGAGATTTTGGCGCTCTCTTGCGCTTTGACACGGCGCGGGGTTGGCACGTATGATGAAGGGCCGTTATTTCCCGTTCTTCCAGAGGGACAGTTAGGGGAACTCATGAGCCGTATCGTGGCGATAGCGAACCAGAAGGGCGGGGTGGGCAAGACCACCACCTCCGTCAACCTTGCGGCGTGCCTTGCGGCGGGGGGGCGGCGGGTGCTGCTGGTGGATCTGGACCCGCAGGGGAACGCCACGCAGGGCGTGGGGCTGGAAAAGGGGGCCGTGACCCACACGACCTATGACCTGCTGGTGAACCACATTCCCCTGGCGGAGGCGGTGGCGCCGACGGAGGTGCCGGGGCTGTTCGCGGTGCCGTCGAACCGGGAGCTGGTGGGGGCGGAGGTGGAGCTGGTGGGGGCGGAGGGCCGCGAGTCGCGCCTGCGCAGCGCGCTGGCGCCCGCGCGGGAGGCCTATGACTGGACCGTGGTGGACTGCCCGCCGTCGCTGAGCCTGCTGACGCTGAACGGGCTGGTGGCGGCGGACCACATGATCATCCCGCTGCAGTGCGAGTACTACGCGCTCGAGGGGCTCAGCGAGCTGCTGAACACCTTCGTGCTGGTGCGCGACCGGTTCAATCCGGGGCTGTCGGTGCTCGGCGTGCTGCTGACGATGTACCAGCACACGAACCTGTCGCGGCAGGTGGTGGACGATGTGCGGGCCCATCTGGGCGGGCGTGTCTTCGAGACGGTGATCCCGCGCAATGTGAGCCTCAGCGAGGCCCCCAGTTTCGGGCGGCCCATATCGCAGTACGATCCCAAGTCCGCCGGGGCGCAGGCCTACGCCGCCCTGGCCCAGGAGGTGCTCGCCCGTGTCTGACATGAAGAAGAAGAAGCTGGGCAGGGGGCTCGACGCGCTGCTGGGCGGCAGGCCCGCCGCGCTCGACGCCGCGCCCGCAAAGGTTCCGGCGCCTGTCGCGCCCGCCGCCGCCCCGCCCGCCGAGGGCGAGCGCCTGCTCTTTCTGGACCCCGCCGAGCTGCTGCCCAACCCGAAACAGCCGCGCCGCCATTTCGACGAGGAGGCGCTGGCCGAGCTGGCGGCCTCCATCCGGCGCGACGGCGTCCAGGAGCCGATCATCGTGCGCACGGGCGCGGGGGGGAAATACGAGATTGTCAGCGGCGAGCGGCGCTGCCGCGCGAGCATCCTGGCCGACCTGCGCAAGGTGCCCGCGGTGTGCCGCCCCGTGTCCGACGACGAGATGCTCAAGCTGGGCCTCATTGAGAACGTCCAGCGCGAGGACCTGAACGCCATGGAGCTGGCCGCGGCCTACCGCGACCTCATGGACCTGTTCAAGTGGACGCAGGAGGAGGTGGCCGACGCCGTGGGCAAGCGCCGCGCGACGGTGGCCAACACCCTGCGCCTCCTCCAGCTTCCCGACGAGGTGGGCGAGATGGTCTCCACGGGCGCGCTGACGATGGGCCACGCGCGGGCCATCCTCGGGCTGCCCTCCCCGGCGGAGCAGCTCGCCCTCGCGCGCAGGGCGGCGAAGGACGGCCTGTCCGTGCGGCAGGTCGAGCAGATCGTGGCCAGCCGCGAGACGGCGCGGAAGAAGCCCGCGCGTCCCGCGCCCGCCAAGGACCCCAACATCACGGGGGTCGAGGACGACCTGCGGCGCCGGCTGGGCACCAAGGTGTTCTTGAAGCCCCAGGGCGACGGCAAGCGGGGCCGCATCGAGATCGAGTACTACTCCAACGACGACCTCGACCGGCTCATCACCCTGCTCCGCAAGGGCTGAATTTCAGACTTCAGGCTTCAGGCTTCAGGCTGAAGACTACAGACTCCAGACTCCAGGAGCTTCAAACCAATGCTTGACGTGAACATTCTCCGAAACGAGCCGGAACGGGTGGCCGAGGCCCTGCGCAAGCGGCGCGCCCGCGTGGACCTGGACCCCTTTCTGAAACTCGACGCCGACCGCCGCGCCGCCATCTACCAGATGGAGCAGCTGCGCGCGGAGCAGAACCGCGCAAGCGAGGCCATCGCCGCCGCGAAGCGCGCCGGAGACGACGCCTCGGCCGCTATCGCCGCCATGAAGGAGACCAAGGAGCAGGCGGCGGCGCTGGAGGAGCGCGTGCGGGAGCTGGACGCCGCCTCGCGGGAGTTCATGCTGGTGCTGCCCAACCTGCCCGAC
>JAKPUV010000897.1 GCA_029554925.1 Candidatus Hydrogenedentota bacterium
CAGAAGCGCGGCCAGCAACCAGCAGCCCGCGCGCGTTTTCTCTGGTCCCCTATGGACGCCATGCTCGGAAAACATCCCCGCATCTTATCAGAATGGGGGGATGACGGCCTCCTTCACGCTTCAGACCGCACCGGTTTCCCCCAGCCGCCGAAGATGGGCGCGGAGCTGGAGCCGGGCCAGGTCGCGGAGGTCGGCGGGCGTGTCGTTGTAGGCGGCGTCGAGGAGATCGTCCTCCGCGCGGAGGCCCCTTTTCAGCGCCTCAACGATGCGGGCCTCGCGCTGGAGCCGGTGCGCGATGAGGCGGCGCAGGTGGCCGACGCCCTCCGTGCCGGGCATCGCCCATCCGTGGGACGGCACCACCATCTCCAGCCCCTCCAGCGCGGCGGCGCGCTCCAGGCTGTGCAGGTACTGCGTCATGTCGCCGCCGTGTTCGGGGGACACGAGGATGGTGCCTGGGTTGGCAAAGAGGTCGCCGGAGAGCAGCGTGCGGGTGGTCTCCTCCAGGAAGGCAACGTGCCCCGGGTCGTGGCCCGGCGTGTGCAGCGCGCGCAGCCGCCAGGGCGGGTCGCCGGCCGCCTCCAGCACCGCGCCGTCCTCCAGGGGCCGCGCGCCGGGAAACGCCGCCGCCGGGTGCGCCCATACGGGCACGCCGTGCCGCGCCGCGATGAAGGCCGCCGCGCCCGCGTGGTCGCCGTGGGCGTGGGTGAGGGCGACGCCGGCCACCGCGCCGCCGAGGGCGCACAGGTCGTCCAGCCGCGCCGCGAGGCGCGCGCGCTCCTCCCCCGCCACGGGGCCGGGGTCCACGACGATCATCTCCCGCCAGCCGATGACGACGCAGTTGGTGTGGGTGGCCGGGGGCAGGGTCTGCGTGCGCAGGGGAACCACATGGATGCCCGGGCGCGGTTCGATGTAGTCCGCGCGGACGTCATCCACCCCCGGCGGACGCCGCAGGCGTTCGAGGGCGGCGTCCGGCGCGAGCGCCGCCAGGCTCCGCAGAACATAGGCGACGGGTGTGGACAGACGGATGCCGCCGTCGCGCCAGCGCGCCAGCGCCGCCGCGGGGGTCAGCCAGTCCAGCCCGCAGATCTCGTCGTCCGGCCCGCAGAACCCGCCGGAGGGAACGCCCGCGCGGCGGTGCAGGAAATACTGGGTGTCGTAGCGGATGGGGGAAAAGGACGGCGTGATCCAGCGGCCCGCGGGGGTGAAGGCCGCCGCGTCCACGCGGCATCCGGCCTCCCGCAGCCAGGCGGAGAAACGCAGTCCCCCGCGGTTCAGCGCGGCGCGCGCCGCCGCCAGCGCGTCCGGGCCGGGAATCGGCCCCTCCGCCAGCAGCAGGCCGGTCTCCTCGAAAACCTCCCGGACCGCGCCCGCAAGAAAGGGGGCGGGGGCGCCGTTCACCACGGGCACCTCCGCGTCGTCCGGAACGAGACCGCCGCCGAGAAAGGCGTGGTGGCCGCCCATGAAGGGAAGTGCAGGGTTACGCCTCCCGAGAAGGACGGCCCCGCCCCGCGACAGGTCGCAGACCACCATTGCGGCGGCTTCCCGCGGGGGCACGCCCACGCCGAACATCCCGCCGCCCACGCGTCATTTCTCCAGAACGGCGCGCTGCTCGGCGCCGGTCTGGTACAGCTTCGGCCGGGCGGTGTCGAAGGCCGCGTGCGAGGCGGCGGCCTCGGCGAGAAGCTCCTCCGCCGACGCGCCCGCGACGAGGCGTTTCCGCAGTCCGGGACCGCCCGCCAGTGCGTCAAAGTGGGGCTTCCACTTCAGGGCGTCCGCGTGGCGTTTCACCAGCCAGGCCAGTGCGGCGGCGACCAGTGCGAAGGGCCGCGCGGCGGGCCGGTCGGTGAACCCAAGGTCCACCCCCCGGCAGAGCAGCCCCTTGTATTCCGGACTGGCGGCCTTGCCGGGGATGGCCTTCGGAATGTACAGCGTCCTCTTGAGGGTCATCCCTGCGGCGTGGGGGCTTGCCGACAGGGCGTCCACCAGCCCCTCATTGTCCAGCCAGGGCGCGCCGAAGCGCAGGAAGGGCGTCTCGGTGCCGCGGCCCTCGTTGAGGTTCACGCCCTCGAAGAGGCAGGTGCCCGCGTAGGCGAGGGCGCTGTCGAAGGTCGGCAGGTTGGGCGACGGCGGCACCCAGGGCAGGGCGCACTGGTCGAAGAGCAGCTCGCGCCGCCAGTTCTCCACGGGTTTCACCGTGAGGTCGAGTTTCTTCTTCCCCGTGATCCCCGCCTGGAAGAACAGGGCCAGCTCGCCCATGGTCATGCCGTGGCGCGCGGGCACGGCGGCGGCGCACACGAGCGAGGAGGTCTCGGCGGGCAGGCCGCCCTCCAGCACGACCCCGCCCAGGGGGTTGGGGCGGTCCAGCACCTTCACGGGCACCCCGGCCTCGGCGCAGGCCTCCAGGCACCCCTTCATGGTGGCCATGTAGGTGTACCAGCGCGCGCCCACGTCGGGCAGGTCCACCACCATGAGGTCCACCCCCGAGAGCTGGCCGCCCAGGGGGCGTTTCTGGTCGCCGTAGAGGCTGATCACCGGCACGGGCCCGGCGGTGGACGTGCCCACGCGCTCGCCCGCCTCGGCCTGCACGCGCAGGCCGTGCTCCGGCGCGAAGAGGACGCCCACCCGCACGCCGGGGTCCAGCCCCAGCACGTCCAGCGCGGGCCGTTCCAGGCGGTCCACGGCCGCCGTGTTGGTCAGCAGCGCCGTCTTCCGCTTTCCGCGCACGCCGTCGAAGCCGTCGCGCAGGAGCATGTCGAGGCCGTTCTGCGCGTTGCACGACGCGGGGTAGCGGTCCAGCGCGACCGCCGTGTGGAACATGCGCCGCAGGGTGCCGTTGTCCCGCCGCGCGCGCGACGGGTGGCAGGTGTTTGACAGCAGGACGACGAAGAGGCCCGAGGCGCGGTCCATCCACAGGCTGGTGCCCGTGAAGCCCGTGTGGCCGAAGACCGTCCTCGCGGGAAGGTAGCCGTTGGCCCCCGTCTCGCGCGGGTCGAGCCACCAGCCGAGACCCTGCCAGGGATAGGTCGGCACGCCGCCGGACAGCAGCATCTCATCGAGCGTCTCCGGCTTGAGGAGCTTTCCGTCGAGGAGGGCGCGGCAGAACAGCGCCAGGTCCGGCGCGGTGCTGAAGAGGCCCGCGTGCCCCGAGACCCCGCCCATGGCGAAGGCGTTCTCGTCGTGGACCTCGCCGCACAGGAGCCGCCCCCGCCACGCGCATTGCTCCGTGGGCGCGCAGCGCGGCCGCAGGGTCTCCGGCGGGGTGAACATCGTGTCGCGCATCTTCAGCGGCGAGAAAACCCGCCGCTTGACGAACTGGGCGAGGGGTTCGCGGGCGGCCTTTTCGGCCACCTGGCCGAGGAGGATGAACCCAAGGTCTGAGTAGACGCGGGCCGCGCCCGGCGGATGGTCCAGCGGAAGCGCGGCGATGCGCCCGACCATGTCCTCCGGCCCTGTGATCTCCTTGTACCAGAGCTTGAAGGGCTCCAAGCCGCTCGTGTGCGTGATGAGGTGGCGCAGGGTGAAGCGGTCCAGCCCCGGCAGGGGCAGCCACTCCGACACCCGCTGGTCCAGCGAGAGCTTGCCGTCCTCCTTCAGGAGCATGACGGCGGTGGTGGTCGAGACCACCTTGGTGAGCGAGGCGAGATCGTAGACCGTGTCCAGCGCCGCGGGCTCGGGGACGGGTTCCCGCCGGCGCAGGCCCGTCGCGCCGGAGAACAGGGTCTCCGCGCCGCAACCCACCAGCGCCACCGCGCCGGGGGCCTTCGCCTCCGCCACGGCCCGCGCGAGGATCCGCCCCAAATCCAGACTCATCCGAGGGAGTTCCGCGCCACGGCCAGGGCCGTCGCGTACTTCCGCGCGTTCTCCGTGATCTCGGCGAACTTGCCCGCCTTGATGAGGTCCTTGCCCGCGAGGTTGCCCCCGACGCCGATGGCCGACACGCCCGCGGCCACGAAGGCCGCGAGATTGTTCAGGTCCACGCCGCCCGTGGGCACCAGCGGGATGTTCGGCAGGGGCGCGCGCACGGCCTTGATGTAGTCCAGGCCGCCCAGCGACGCGGGGAAGACCTTGACCATGTCCGCGCCCGCCTCCCAGGCGGTGAAGATTTCCGTGGGCGTGAACGCGCCCGGCAGGCAGGGGCAGCCGTAGCGGTGGGCCGTCTCGATGACCCCCGGCGCGAGCACCGGGCTCACCACATAGCGCGCCCCCGCGAGAATGGCCAGCCGCGCCGTCTCCGCGTCGAGCACGCTGCCCACGCCCAGGCAGATGTCCGAGGCCGACAGCCGCGCCGCGGCCAGCTCCAGGCAGCGCAGCGCCCCCGGCGTCGTCATCGTCACCTCGATGCAGCGGATGCCGCCCTCGGCCACGGCCTCCACCACGCGGACCAGGTCCTCCCCGCTGTCCGCGCGGATGATCGCGATGATCCCGTTGCGCCGGATGTAGTCCAGAACCGTCATTTTGTCCATGGTCTGCGCTCCTCCGTTGGGGCGCCGCGCGCGGCGCCGGGTGTCCGAAACGCTATGGTATAGCACGGCGCGCGAAAAAGTCGAGAGCGGCGCGCGGCTCACCGGGCCCCCGTCTCGGCCCCGCCCGGGGTCTTCAAGAACACGGGTCCGGCGCCCGCCGGGGCGCCGGACCGCCTGCATCGTTCATCGTGCCGGATGTGTCAGTCGCGCCGGGCGCCGCCGAGCGCCGCCAGCAGCGCCAGGGCCATGCCGCCGAGGAAGAGGTCGCCCAGACGCGCCTTGAGGCCGCCGGGGGTGAGGGCGTCCTTGGCGCAGGCGCAGCCGCCGCATCCCCCCTCGTCCGCGATGCCCAGCTCGTCGCGGCCGAGCGCGCCGTCCCCGTTGGTGTCGAGGAGGTCGAACACGGCCTGGGAGAGGGAGGGCAGGACCGCCTGCCCCTCGGCGAAGGACAGGGTGCCGCCGCCGTCGGTGTCGGCCTGGGAGAAGGCCTCCCCCAGCGCGCCGCGCGCGGCCCCGGCCGCGGCGGGGTCCGCGCCCTTGGACACGGAAAGGTCCACCGCAAAGCCGGCGGCCACCTCGGTGCCCGCGGCGGGGCTCTGGCTGATGACCCGGCCCGCCGCGACGGTCTCGCTGAAGACCTCGGTGACCGCGCCGAGCGTCAGGCCCGCCGCGCCCACGGCCGCGCCCGCCGCCGCCTGCGTCATCCCCGCCACGTTCGGAACGGTGCCGGGCTGGGCGCCCTTGGACACCACGAGGGCCACGGCGGAGCCGGGGGCCGCATCCGCGCCCGCCTCGGGGCTCTGACTCACCACCTGGCCCGCGGGCACCGTCGCGCTGAAGACTTCGGTGACCGCACCCAGCGTCAGGCCCGCCGCGCCCACGACCGCGCCCGCCGCCGCCTGCGTCATCCCGACCGTGTTCGGAACGCCGACCGGGGCCGGCCCTTCGGAGACCACAACATCCACGGCGGAGCCGGGGGCCGCCTCCGTGCCCGCCGCCGGGCTCTGGCTGATGATCTGCCCGGCGGGCACGGCCGCGCTAAAGGCCTCCGTGACCGTGCCGAGCGCCAGGCCCGCCGCGCCGATGGCCGCGCCCGCCGCCGTCTGCGTCATCCCGGCCACGTTGGGAACCGTGGCGGGCTGCACGCCCCTGGACACGGTGAGGGCGACCGCCGCGCCGGGAAGCACGCTCACGCCCGCCGCCGGATTCTGGCTCACGACCTGCCCGGCGGGCACCACCGCGCTGAAGGCCTCCGTGACCGTGCCGACCAGCAGGCCCGCGCCGGTGAGCGCGGCCGCCGCGTCGGTCTGCGTCATGCCGGCGACGTCCGGGACGGCGACGGGTTCGGGGCCCTTGGACACAAGGATGTTCACCGGCGTGCCCGGGGCGACCATGGCGCCCGCCGCCGGATTCTGGCCCACGACCCGCCCGACGGGCACCACCGCGCTGTACTGCTCCGCGGCCATGCCCAGGGTCAGCTCCGCCGCGACAAGCGCGGCCTCCGCCTCCAGCTCCATCATCCCCGAGAGGTCCGGAACCGCCCGGTCGCCGGGGGGCGCGGAGCCCTTGGACACCTCCAGATCCACCGCGGATCCCGGGGCGGCCAACGCGCCGGCGGCCGGGGCCTGGGCGATCACGATTCCCGCCGGAACCGTGTCGCTGTAACTTTCCGTCACCACGCCCAGCACCAGCCCCGCCGCGCCGATGGCCGCGCCCGCGGCGGCCTCCGTCATGCCGACGACACCGGGGACCGTGACAGGCTCCACCCCCTTCGACACTACCAGGTAAACGGCGTCACCGGGCCCGGCGTCCGCGCCCGCCGCCGGGTTCTGGCTGACCACCTGCCCGGCGGGCGCCGAGGCGTCCCACTGCTCCATGATTGCGCCGACGGTGAAACCCGCGCCTGTGAGAGCGGCTTCCGCGTCCGCCTGCGCCAGCCCCACGACATCGGGCACCACGACGCAGGGGCCGCGTGACACCACCAGGGCGACGGCGTTTCCGGTGTAGAGCTGCGTGCCCGCCTCGGGGAACTGGCTGATGACCAGGCCCGCGGGCACCGTGTCGCTGCACTGCTCCGTCGTTGCGGAGATCACCAGGTCCACCACGTCCAGAAGTCCGAAGGCGGTGTCCTGTGTCTGGCCGGTCA
>JAKPUV010000908.1 GCA_029554925.1 Candidatus Hydrogenedentota bacterium
GGGCGCGTCGGCCCCCGGCGGAATGACGGCATACAGCCCGCGCCGCACCTGGACAACCCGCCCGGTTCTCCGGTGATAGGCCAGAAGCGACTCCTGCGTTCGTGCGCCCATCTCCCCCCGGGAGGCCAGGTACTCGCCCAATTCCTCACCCGTGAAGACCGGGTGTTCTCTAAAGAACCGGTCATGCTTCATCTTCAGTGTCCTTGACAGCAACTCGCGTTACCCACAGTAATGATATGGGTATCGAGGCCAGATGTCAAGCCAATGGCCTGAAAAATTGACGCCGTTCCGCGCTACCCATCTTATTGCATGGGTTTCGTGTATTGGAGTCAATGACCGGTGCCGGGTGACCGGTCCGGGGGTTCTCATCGCTCGCCGAGGGATACGGACAGCCGCGGGGACAAGCAGGATCGGCTATTTTGCAGTGGGACTACAAAATAGCCGAAGGGGGGAGGGGAGGCTCCCAACGCAGTGTCCTCTGTGCGCGGGCCGGGGAGTTCTTTTCCCAGATGGACCTCTCCGGGGTTACCTGATGAGGGGCTCGTCGTCGTAGATGCGCCGGAGGGCTTCGTCGGGCTCGGGGATGGCCGCATAGGGATCTGGGATGAACCCGCCCGCCTTGATCTTCTGGACTTCGCCGTCCCCGCGCTGAACGTGCATTTCATAGGCTTGGTACTCAAAGGATTCACCGTCGCGCAGGATCATAAACTGAAACAGGGCCTTCACGCCGGTGACGCCCTTCTTGCGCAGGGCTTCGCCGTCTTCGAGGCGGTCGAGGTCGAGGTCGCCGACGGCGTTGACGAAGTGCATGCCGTTTGCCGTGGCGCCCTCCTCCCAAACGACCCCCCGGAAATGGCTGTAGTTTTCCATGGCCTCGCCGAGCGTGGTGGCCTGGTTGATGTTCAGAATGCCATTGCGGACGGCGTCAATGTTGCCGCCGCCGCCGGCGCTGGCGAGGAACACGGCGGTCATCAGCCCCGCGAGGATAAGCACCTTGTTCCGCCGGGCGTGGGGCGCCTCGACGGGGTGTTCCGCCGCGCGCTCAAGGAGCCTCGGACGTTTCCGTAGGTAGGCGATGGCGGGCGCGATGAGCAGCGCGCGGCCGGCCCATCCCCCCGCGGAATGGTTGTCCGCCAGGTCGTCCCCGGGCACCCGGCCGATCTTGTGTTTGGTCGCGTCGAGGTAGACGCCGTAGGCGAGGCCGCCGAGCAGTGCGATGAGGTAATGCATGGGAGATACTCCTTTTCCGTCATGCGGAGGGTTGGGTTTTGGGGCGGACGGCGGGGATGCAGCCGTTGGGGAGGCGGTCGCCCGTGCGGTCGGCGCCGGTGAAGTCCGCCCCCTCGGTGAGGGCGTCCGTGAGGACCGCGCCCTCGAGGAAGGCGCCGGAGAGGTCCGCCCCGGTCAGATCGGCGCCCGTGAGGTCGGCGTCCCGCAGATCGGCATTGCGGAGCACGGCTCCCGCCAGCCGGCAGCGGCGCAGCCGGGCGTCGCCGAATGACGCCCCCTCGAGGTGCGCCCCCGTGAAGTCCATGCCGGACAGGTCGCAGCCCTCAAAGTCCGCGCGGGGCAGTTTCGCGCTGCGGAACGTCGCCCCGGTGATTTCGGCGATGCTGAAGTCCGTGTCCGCCGCCTCGACCTCGTCCAGACGGGCTTTGCGGAGCACCGTGCCGGAGAGGCACGCCTCTGTGAGGTTCGCCCCCGTGAGGTCGGCGGAGGTGAAATCCGTGCGGTCGAGGACCGCCGTGATCTTCCGTGGCGGACGGTTCAGGAACGCCTTCGTCACGGACAGGCGGCGGGGCGGCGTCACGGGCCGGTCCCAGCCCAGCGTCACATACCGCTCCGATTCGGGGTCGAACTGCACCGCCCCCAGATTCACGCCCCGCAGGTCGGCCCCGGAGAAGTCCGCCTGCACAATCTCCGGCTCCATGTCGGGGATCCTCCCCCGCAGCTCGTTCCACGCCGCCACGCCCATTCCCAGCAGTCTGTGATGTTCCATGTCCCGGGTTCCTTTCCCTGGTTCCGGCCGCGTCTGGTACACTGGCGCGGGCGCCGGCGCGCGCGGCCGTTCCGCCGGACCCGGGAGCAACTGTAGCCCGGCCGCGTTCCGTCCCGCGGAACGCGCGCACGGCACAATGAGGGCATGATGCAGCGGAAGAAAGACCCCTACTCCGGCGCGGCGCAGAAGGTCGTCGGCCTCTACGGGCTCCTCCTCTTCACGGGAAGGAAGCACTCCCTGCCGCAGCTTGCGGAGATGTTCCAGTGCTCCAAGCAGACCGTGCTGCGGATGATCGAGCAGATCGAGCTGACGCACCGCATCCACATTGACTCGTGGATGGAGGACGGGCGCAGGTGGTACCAGGCGCGCACGCCCCGGCAGCGGCCGAATGTCTCCCTCTCCGTGGACGACCTGGGACAGCTCCTGCTCTGCCGCGACATCGTCCTCCGCATGCTGCCCCCCGCCCTGCGCGACAACATCACCGAGAGCATCGGCAAGGCCGCCGTGCTCCTGCCCGACTACGACGACCGCGCCGGGGCGCTGGAGTCGTTCACGCGCGCCCAGCCCAAGGGGGTGGTGGACTACTCCCGGTCACAGCCCCTCCTCGACGCGCTCCTGCGGGCCGTCCGCGAGCGCCGCGTCTGCGCCGTGAAATATCGCTCCCCCGAATGGGACCGCCCCCGCGTCCTCACCGTCGCCCCGTACCGGTTCATCTCCTTCCGCGAGGGGTTCTACGCCAAATGCCGCGAGGAGCGGCCCACCGGCGGACGCGCCGACCCACGCGACCTCTTTCTCGCGGTTCATCGGATGCTCGAACTCACCCCCACCGACCGACGCTTCGCCCCCATAAACGACACCGATAGCGACACCGGGGACACCTTCGGCCTCGCCCGCGAGGAGCCCTTCCGCGTCGTTGTGGACTTCATCCCCAAGGCGGCCATGTACATCTCCGAGCGCATCTGGAGCCGCGACCAGCGCATCACCCGCCACAAAGACGGAAGCATCACCCTCACGTTCACCGCAACCAGCCGGCCGGAAGTACTCGCCTGGATCCTTAGCTTTGGCGGAGAGGCCACCCTCCGCGAACCGGAAGAGCTCCGCGCCGAGACCGCCGCCCGCGCTGCCCGCATGCAGTGCGACCACGCGGTCTCACCGCCAGGAAAGGGTGCCCCGCGCCGCTGACGCGGGGAAAGGGGCTCAGTGGGCGGGGGGCTTCTTCCGCAGGTCTTTGAGAGCCTGGACCGCTTCGGCGCAGCCTTTTGCGGCCGCCGTGTGGACCGGTGCCTTTCCTGGTGCGGCGGCGCGGGCAGGCTGTCCGGGAACCTTGGATATGCCGCCGCCCATGTCATAGAATGGTGTTGCCAAACCCGTTTCTGGATGGTCGGTCCGCGGGCGCGGACGGCGCGGAGAAGGTGTGACCACGGGGAGGATCAGCGTGCAGGCGGTTCCTGAAGTCGGACAACTGGTGATTGTGCGGAAGCGGCCCTTTGTCGTCATGGAGGCAATGGCCGCCGCCCCGTTTCTGGAGGAAACCCCCGGAAAGGCCGCGCACCTGGTCCGGCTCTCCTCCGTCGAGGACGACGGGCTCGGCGAGGAGCTCCAGGTGGTCTGGGAGCTCGAACCCGGCACCGTTGTCTGCCAGCAGTCCACCCTGCCCGACCCTGTCACGTTCGACGACCCTGTCCGCCTGCGGGCCTTTCTCGACGCCGTCCGCTGGGGCGCCGTCTCCCAGGCCGACGACCGCGCCCTCCAGTCCCCCTTCCGCAGCGGCATCGAGATAGACGAATACCAGCTCGACCCCGTGGTCCGCGCCATCACCATGCCCCGCGTCAACCTCCTCATCGCCGACGACGTCGGCCTCGGCAAGACCATCGAGGCCGGCCTGGTCGTCCAGGAGATGATCCTGCGCCACCGCGCGCGCTCCGTCCTCATCGTCTGCCCCTCCTCCCTCCAGGTCCAGTGGCGCGAGGAGATGCGCGACAAGTTCGGCCTGGAGTTCCGCATCGTGGACAGCGAGGCCGTCAGCCAGCTCCGCCGCAAGAGGGGCATTCACGTCAATCCGTGGACCCACTTCCCCCGCCTCATCACCTCCCTCGACTACCTCAAGCGCGAGCGGCCCCTGCGCGCCTTCCGCGACACCCTCCCCGCGGGCGGGCGTCCGGCCTACCCCAGGCCCTACGACATCCTCATCCTCGACGAGGCCCACAACGCCGCCCCCTCCGGCCGGGGAAAATACGCCACAGACTCCCTGCGCACCCAGGCCGTCCGCATGATCGCCCCCCACTTCGAGCACCGGCTCTTCCTCTCCGCCACCCCCCACAACGGCTACCGGGAGAGCTTCGCGGCCCTCCTCGAACTGCTGGACAACCAGCGGTTTGCCCGCGCCGTCACCCCGGACCCCGCGCAGCTCCACACCGTGATGATCCGCCGCATGAAGTCCGAGCTGAAACTCCGCTGGGACGGTTCCCGGCGCTTCGCCGAGCGCGTGGTGAGGCATCTCGAGGTCCCCTACACCGACGGGGAGCGGCGCGCCCACAGGGACCTTGCCGAATACTCCGCCCTGCGCCTGCGCGCCGCCCCCTCCCCCGGCGAGCGCACCGCCGCAGAGTTTGTCCTCAAGCTCCTCAAGAAACGCCTCTTCTCCTCGCCCGCCGCCTTCGCCGCCACCCTCCAGAGGCACACAGCCTCCCTCGGCGCGGCCCGGGGCAAGGCGGCGCCCCTCCGGGACATCGAGGACTGGTCCGACGATTACGCCGACGACGAGGAGTACGAGTGCGGCCTGGACGAGATGGTCGCCGCGGCCAGCGGGCCCCTAGCCGCCCCGGACACGGAGGAGAGCGCCCTGCTCGCCCGGCTCACCGCCCATGCCGCCTCCGCCGCCGCCCGCCCCGACACCAAGGCCGCCGTTCTCCTCCGGTGGCTCTCCGAAACCCTCCGCCCCGAAGGCGTGTGGAACAACGAGAGGGTCATCCTCTTCACCGAATACCGCGCCACGCAGAAATGGCTCCACGACCTCCTTGCCCGCGAGGGTTTCGCGCGCGACGGCCGCCTCGCCACCATCTACGGCGGCATGCCCAATGACCAGCGCGAGGCGGTCAAGGCCGCCTTCCAGGCGCACCCCGCGGATTCCCCGGTCCGCATTCTCCTCGCCACCGACGCCGCCTCCGAGGGACTCAACCTCCAAAACCACTGCTTTCGGCTCGTCCACTACGAGATCCCCTGGAACCCCAACCGCATGGAGCAGCGCAACGGCCGCGTCGACCGCCACGGACAGCGCGCCCAGGAGGTCCTGATCCACCACTTCGTCGCCGCCGGCTTCGACGCCGCCCGCCCCGCCGGAACGGCCGCCGGCCTCGAGGCCGACCTCGAGTTCCTCATGCGCGCCGTCCTCAAGGTCGAGGCCATCCGCGAGGACCTCGGCAAGGTCGGCCCCGTCATCGCCGCCCAGGTGGAGGAGGCCATGCTCGGGCTGCGCACCTCCCTCGACACCGAGCGCGCCGAAAAGGACGGCGACGCCGTCCGGCGCGTTCTCAAGATCGAGCGCAGGCTCCGCGAACAGCTCGAACGCCTCGCCCAGCAGCTCGACGACACCCGCAACGGCCTCGAACTCACCCCGGAACACATCGAAAACGTGGTCCGCACCGGCCTCGAACTCGCCGGGCAGCCCCCGCTTGTCCCCGTCGAGGCCCCCGGCATCTGGCCCGACCCCGCCGGCATGCGCGCCGTCTGCCCCGTCTTCCGCGTGCCCGCCCTCTCCGGCGGCTGGGCCCCCTGTCTCGACGGCCTCGCGCACCCCCACACCCGCCGCGTCCGGCCCATTGTCTTCGACCCCGCCCTCGCGGCCAACCGCGACGACGTTGTCCTCGCCCACCTCAACCACCGCCTCGTGCAGATGTGCCTGCGCCTCCTCCGCGCCGAGATATGGTCCCTCGGCCGCACCGCAAGGCACCTCTCCCGCGTCTCCGCATGCGTCGCCGGCGACCACGCCCTCACCCGGCCCGTCCTCGTCGCCCACGCCCGCATCGTTGTCCTCGGCGGCGACAACCACCGCCTCCACGAGGAGATCATCACCGCCGGCGGCGCCCTGGTCGAGGGCCGCTTCAGCCGCCTCAATGTCGGCGAAACCCGCGACGCCCTCGCCGCGGCCACCGACATCCCCGCGCCCCCCGACGTCTGCGGGCGTTTCCAGGAACTCTGGCCGCGCCACCGCGACGCCCTCCTTGCCGCCCTCGAGGCCCGCTGCGCCGACCGCACCAGGAACCTCGAAAAGGCCCTCGCCGAGCGCTGCGAGGGCGAGGTCGCCAAACTCGCCGCCGTCATGGGCGACCTCATGCGCGCCATCGCCGCCGAACTCGAGGAGGAGCGCAATGTGCAGCTTCTTCTCGACCTCGCCGGCGACGCACCCGGCAGGCAGCAGCGCGAGAGCGACCTCGACGCCCTCCGCCGGCGCCTTGAGGAAATCCCCGGCGAGATCGAAAGCGAGTCCGCCCACATCCGCGGGCGCTTCTCCAGCCCCGCCGCCCGCCTCTTCCCCGTCGCCGTCACCTGGATCATCCCGCGCCGCGCGGTCCTCGAATTCACGGGAGGCAACGCATGAGCGTCACACGCCACCACGCCGACTGGCTCAGCCTGATGGACGTCTCCGGGCCATTCCTCTCCCTGCCCGTGCTCCTGCGCGTCTTCCCCCACGGCCTCGACCCCCGCGATCCCGAACAGGCCCGCGCCCTGCGCGCCGCCCATGAGGAGTGGCGCCGCGGCGGCCCCGACCCCGCCCTTCACCGCGCTTGGATTCTCCATGTGCTCACCGCGCTCCTCGGCCACCCCGCCGGACTCCTCAAGGAGGGCCAGGCCCTGCCCCCCGGCCTCGAGGCCCCCGTCCCCGAAGTCGGAGAAACCCTCCGCCCGGACTTCGCCCTCGCCCCCCCCGCGGGCGCCGACGACCCCGGCCGGGTCCGCCTCCTCATTGCCGTGCACCCCGCCGCGCAGCCCCTCGAGCGGCCCGTCGCCGGCTCCCGGTGGAAGGCCACCCCCGCCACCCGCATGACCGAACTCCTCCACGCCGCCGATGTCCCCCTCGGCCTCGCCACCAACGGCGAGCAGTGGATGCTCGTCCACGCCCCCCGCGGCGAAACCGCCGGATACGCCTCCTGGTTCGCCTCCCTCTGGATGGACGAGCCCCTCACCCTGCGCGCCTTCCACAGCCTCCTCGGCGCCCGCCGCCTCCTCGGTGTCGCCGAGGGCGAAACCCTCGCCGGCATGCTCCGCGAAAGCGCCGCCGACCAGCACGAGGTCACCGACCAGCTCGGCCACCAGGTCCGCGAGGCCGTCGAGGTCCTCGTCCAGTCCTTCGACGCCCTCGACCGCGACAGCGGCCGCGCCGTGCTCGACGGCGTCCCCGAAAAGGACGTCTACAACGCCGCCCTCACCGTCATGATGCGCCTCGTCTTCCTCTTCTGCGCCGAGGAGCGCGGCCTCCTCCTCCTCGGCAGCCCGCTCTACGACGAAAACTACGCCGTCTCCACCCTGCTCGAACAGCTCCAGGAGACCGCCGACCGCCACGGCGAGGAGCTCCTCGAGCGCCGCTTCGACGCCTGGACCCGCCTCCTCGCCGTCTTCCGCGCCGTCCACGGCGGACTACGCCACCAGGATCTCCAGCTTCCCGCCTACGGCGGCTCCCTCTTCGACCCCGATCGCTACCCCTTCCTCGAGGGGCGCCCCGCCGGCACGGTCTGGCGCGGCACCCCCGCCGAGCCCGTCCCCGTCAACAACCGCGTCGTCCTTCACCTCCTCGCCGCCCTCCAGCGCCTCCAGGTCCGCGTCCCCGGAGGCGGCCCCGCGGAGTCCCGCCGCGTCTCCTTCGCCGCCCTCGACATCGAGCAGATCGGCCATGTGTACGAGGGGCTCCTCGACCACGACGCCCGCCGGGCCGCCGAGCCCGTCCTCGGCCTCCAGGGCACCCGCGCACGCGAGCCCGAAATCCCCCTCTCCACCCTCGAAGCCCTCCGCGCAAAGGGCGAGCCCGCCCTGCTCGCCTTCCTCAAGGAGGAAACCGGCCGCTCCGAGGCCGCCCTGCGCAAGGCCCTCCCCGCCGCCGGCCTCTTCGACGACCACCGCCTTCTCGTCGCCTCCGGGCACGACCCCGCCCTCCGCGAACGCCTCCGCCCCTTCGAGGGACTCCTCCGCGAAGACTCCTTCGGCCGACCCTTCATTGTCCTCCCCGGCAGCGTCTACGTCACCCAGGGCGCAGACCGCCGCAGCACCGGCACCCACTACACCCCCGTCTCCCTCACCGAACCCGTCGTCCGCCACACCCTCGAGCCCCTCGTCTACCACGGGCCCGCCGAGGGGCTCCCCCGCGAACAATGGCGCCTCCGCGCCCCCGCCGACATCCTTGCCCTCAAGATCTGCGACATGGCCATGGGCTCCGGCGCCTTCCTCGTGCAAGCCTGCCGCTACCTCGCCGAACGCCTCACCGAAGCCTGGGAGGAAGAGGGGGACGAGGGGCGGGGGGCGGGGGGTGGGGGATTGGGGACG
>JAKPUV010000917.1 GCA_029554925.1 Candidatus Hydrogenedentota bacterium
TTCGGGATCACCACATGCTCCGGCGCGCGGAAAAGCTCCAGCGGCGGCGCCGTGTATTTCTTGGGGTAGACGTAGCCCTCGGGCAGGTCGCCCTGGTCCGCCGCCTTGCGCCGCAGGCCCCGGGCGGGGGCCGCCGCGGGCGCGGGCACCGCCGCGTTGCGCAGGGTCCGCGCCTCCTGCGCCGAAGCCGACGGGGTGTGGATGACCGCCTGGCGCGGCGAGGACTCGCCGCGCACGGAGGGAACGGCGGGCGGGGGCATCGGGGACGGCTCGGGAAACGCGGGCGCCGCCGGGCCGAAGGCCGCCGTGGAGAGCGGGTCGTCGTCCTCGCCGTCGTCCATGTCGAACAGCGCGGCCTGTGCGGGCGGCGCCGGAGCCTCTCCGGCGGGGGGCAGGTCGAAGGGCAGGGGGGCCGTCTCGGGAGACGGCGCGGCGGGCCGTCTGCGCGCCGCGGGCGCGGGGGACGCAGGGACGCCGGCCCCCTTGACAACCGGGGCCCCGCTCCAGGGCGAGCGTGCGGCGGCGGACCCCGTCGCGGCCGGGGGATCAAACAGCAGGGACTCGCCGCCGTCCGATTCCGGGGGCGCGTCCAGCGGGGACTCCTCCGCGGGCCGCGGCGCGACGCGCGCGCGCGCCCGGCGGATGAGGCGCCCCGTGCGCCAGCGGCGGTAGTGGCCGCCCATGCCCGTGCAGGCGGCGGCCAGATACAGCAGCACGCGGCCCAGCACCGCCACGGCGCGGCCCGCGTACACCAGCAGGTGGATGAACAGGAAGTCGGTGGAGAGCAGGAGGCCGATGACCGCCGTCATCACGCCGATCACCTGCGACCCCGCGAAGCCGAACCACGGCAGCAGCAGGCGGTCGGTCACAAAGGCCCCCACAAGCCCCCCCGCCGCGTTGTTGCTCCAGCCCGATGAGAAGTCCATCTGAAGCAGCCCCGCCACCGCCCCCGTCAGCAGCGTCAGCCCCGCCAGCCGCGTGGCCGGACGGTCCAGCGGCTGCAGGCTGAACAGCATCAGCATCCAGATGAAGGTCACAGCGTAGAGCACGTGCGCCGCGTCGCCGAAGAAGAGGGAGAGCGTCCCCGCGAGGAAGGCGCCGAGCGGCCCCAGCGTGTTCGGCACCGAAAGCATGCCGTCAATCGGCCGCCCGTCTTGAAGCGCCGCGTCAAACCCGTCGCCGATCAGCGCGGTCATCAGGGTGGCCGTAACGATGAGGGTGCAAACCCCCAGCGTGTAACAGCGGCATCTGTGACTCAGCGACCCGTGTTTCTGCACCGTACAGGCTCCCTTGACGACGAGGCGGCCCCGACGCCTGCACCAGTCTAGCAGAAGCCGGGCGTTTTTTCAACCATATATTGGGCTGAATCCGGGGGTTTGCCCATATATGGACAATGCCGGGTTGACAATGGCCCCTTATATGCCGCCATGCGGCTGGATACCCCCACAAATGGGGCGGCCGGAGACTGCCACGGGCCGGGGTTTCGCAAGAATCGAGGCAAAGGAAGAGCGCGGCGGCGGGTGGTAGTCCCGCCGCCGCGCCGTCCCGGTCCCTTGACTTGGAGCCAAAGATCAGTCGCAGAGCTCGAAGACGCCCGCGGCGCCCATGCCGCCGCCGATGCACATGGTTTCCAGCCCCCACTTCACGCCGCGGCGGCGCATCTCGTGGATGAGCTGGGTGGCGAGTTTCGCGCCCGTGCAGCCGAGCGGATGCCCGAGGGCGATCGCGCCGCCGTTCACGTTCACGATGTCCTCGTTCAGCTTGAGATTTTTCACCACGTACAGGGTTTGGGCGGCGAAGGCCTCGTTGCACTCGACCAGGCCGATGTCCTCGACCGAGATGCCCGCCTGCTTGCAGGCGTCGAGAATCGCGGGCACCTGCGGCGGCCCGAGATAGCCCGGGTCGCCCGCGGCGACGGCGTAGCCGCGCAGGCGCGCCATCGGCTTCAGGCCCAGCTCTTTCAGGAGCGCCTCGCCGACCATGACCACCGCGGCGGCGCCGCAGCTCGTCTGGCTGGAGTTGCCCGCCGTGTGGATGCCCAGTTTTGGCGACGCGGCGAAGGCGGGCCGCAGCTTCGCCAGGCCCTCCAGCGTCGTGTCGGCGCGCGGGCCCTCGTCAGTGTCGAACACAAAGGTCTTGCCGTTCGGCCCGGTCACCTCGAGGGGCACGATCTCCTCCTTGAAGAGGCCCTTCTCGATGGCGGCGGCGGCGCGCTGGTTGCTCCGCAGCGCCCACGCGTCGCACTCCTCGCGCGTGATGCCGAAGTCCTTCGCCACGTTGTCCGCGCACTGGCCCATGCCGGTGTAGGCGCGCGGGTTGGTCTTCGTCAGCATGGGGTTCGGGCAGGTCTTGTTGCCGCCCAGCGGGATGACGCTCATGGACTCCAGGCCGCCCGCGACCGCCGCGTCCACCATGCCCACCTCGATCTTGAGCGCCGCGGTGGTCATGGCCTCCAGGCCCGAGGAGCAGAAGCGGTTGACGGTCTCCCCGGGGATCGTGTCGGGAAGCCCGGCGGCGAGCTGGGCGATGCGCCCCACGTTCATGCCGGCCTCCGCCTCGGGGAAGGCGCAGCCGATGACGCAGTCGCCGATGCGCTCGGCGGGGACGCCCGACCGCTTCACGGCCTCGCGGATCGCCGCGGCGCCCAGGTCGTCGGGGCGCACGTGGGCGATGGCGCTGCCCGCCTTGGATTTTCCGACCGCGGTGCGCACCGCGGAGACGATGTATGACTTTTCCATGGTAAGGCTCCTTTTTTCCGGTTAGTTGCGCAGCGGCTTGCCGGTCGCAAGCATGTGCTGGATGCGCGCCTGGGTCTTCTCGGTTCCGCAGAGGCTG
>JAKPUV010000932.1 GCA_029554925.1 Candidatus Hydrogenedentota bacterium
CGCTTCGACGCCGAAGGGCTGGGCTTCGCGCTGGAACTCCGCCGCGCCGAGGTGTTGGAGCGTCTTCCCGATCTGGAAGTGATCGAGGCGCGCGCGCAGGGGGCCGGGCCTGTCGAGGCACCCGCCACGCCGGGGCAGTCCGTGGCCGCGCCCGGCGGCCCCGCCACGGTGCTGGAGGTCGGCCCCTGGGCGGGGATCATCCCCGAACCCGGCGGCAGGCCGCTGGCCGCCCTGTCCTGGCGCTCCGCGCCGGATGCCCCCTGGACCCAGGGGGTCTTCCTGGAGGAGGGGCAGTGGACCTTTCTGACGCCGGAGGCCGCCTTTCACCTTCAATGGGCGGCGGACGAGGCCGCCGCCGAGGCCGCGCTTCCCACAACGCCGCCGGGACTCGACGCCGCGCGTTGGGGCGTGCGCGACGTCCGCCGCGTCCACTGGTTCCAGTCCTTCGAGCCCGGCACCGCCTGCACCGTCTCCGACGGCGCGGAGTATGTGCTGCTTCAACGCCCCGAAGAGGGCGCGTCGCCTCCCGTGCTGCGCGTGGGCGTCCGCAGGGGGGAAGAGAAGCGGGTGCTGGAAGTTTCCGCCAACACCGCCGGGGCCGACGCCCCCATAGTCTTCGAGTATCCCGGCGCGCTTCCCGTGCGCGTGCTGGTCCGCCCCTGGCGCGAGGGGGCGGCCTGGGTGGCCATCTGGCGCTTCGCGGACCGCCTGCCCCCCGCGCGCATGAACGAGGGCGACGTGCTCGACCTGGGCGGCGGCGCGGCCCTGCGCCTCGACGGTGCCGCCCCCGCCGCCGTGCCGGTGGGCACCACGGGTAATCCCGTGCAGGCGGCCCTCGTGCGGACCAAAGACGGCGCGCTCCTGCGCCTGCGCGAGGGACTGCTTCTGCGCGATGAAGGCGTCTCCTGGCGCTACCGCCGTCTGCCGCAGCCCCCCCGCATGCGCTATACCCTTGCAAAGGACGGCGCGGAGCATGTGCTGGAGCCCGGCGGCACCGTCACCCTCGGCCCCTGGACCTTCGCCCAGACAGATGACAATCTGTTCGCCGAAGAGACGGCCCTCCTCCGCGCCCGACGTTCCTGGGGCGGCCCCCTCGGACACGCCGCCATGGCCCTCCTCGTCATCGGGGCCTTCGGCTGGGCCGTCTTGAGTTTCCGCCGTCCCCGCAAGCCGGGCCGCCCTCCGATGCGCCCCCTTCAGGAGGATCCCCCCGTCTCCTGCAGCAAGGCCGGCGGCGAAGGGGAATAGGGAAGGGGGGAGGGGAAACCTGCGCGGCGCGGGGGTGGTCCTGTCTGCATGTCTTTTCAGCGGACAGCATGGATTTCCCGGTGCGTTGCGGCGCTGCTTTTGTTCTCGGGGGCGTTGCGCGCGGCGGCGGACGAGCCCGTCCGGCGGGTGACGGTGGACCTCCGGCGCGGTTTCCAGACGATGGACAATTTCGGCGCCTCGGACTGCTGGAGCATGCAGATGCTCGGGGCGTGGTCCCTGGAGAACCGGGAGCGCGTGGCCGACCTGCTTTTCTC
>JAKPUV010000458.1 GCA_029554925.1 Candidatus Hydrogenedentota bacterium
CCGGTTGTCGTATTTCCCGAAGGGGAGGGGAGGCTCGGCGTAATACTCGTCCTCCGGGGCGGGGGCGAACTCCGGGGCGATGCACGAGAGGGCATAGGGGGTGGCGAGGGGCTCCTCCACGCGGTAGCGGCCGGCGGGCCACGGGTCCATGGCGTAAACCGACCCGGGGAAGGCCGCGCCGAAGAAGCCGTCCACGCCGCGGTCGCCCTGGCGGTAGGGGATGCGGGCGTAGCTCCACGCCTCGTTCTGCGTGCGCCAGTAGGGCGGGGTCATCCAGCCGTGGTCGTCGGCAAGCACGACCGCCACGGGCACGTCCGGCACGCCGCCGTCCAAGTCTTTTGCGACGGCACCGAAGGCGTCCACGGCCCGCGCGACCTCGCCGGGACCGGCGGGGCCGAAGTGCATGTTGCCGCCCTCGATGCGGTAGGCGCGCGCCCCCGCGAGGAAGGACTGCCAGAGGTGCCGGGTGTAGAGCGACCCGTTCAGGTCGGGCACGCAGCCGTAGAAGACGCCCCACCACAGGGAGAGGTCAATGCCCCATTCCTTTCCGTACTGGCGGGCCGCGCCGCGCGCGAAGGCGACCGCCGTCTGGAGGTCCTCGATGTCGTCGTTGGACCGCTCGACAATGACGCAGTCAATGCCGTGGCGCATGTAGTCGTGGGCGGTGCGGGCGAATCCGGCCATGCCCCAGACCTTCAAGTCCGGGAAGCGGCGCACCTCCGTCATGGCCTCCTCGAGATAGATGTCCCACAGGGCCTTCGCCTTGGCATAGGAGTCGGGCTTCTCGCGCAGGAGCCGCGCCGAAAAGCCGACGCCCGCCGAGTCGTCCTCCATGAACATCTGCATCAGGGGCTTCCCGCCGCCGACGCGGCGCGCCGTGGCCACGGCGGCCTCCAGCGGCGGCGCGGGCAGGCCGCGGCGCGACCAGTGCCACGCACGGGTGTACGGGTGCGCGTGGAGCTGGGGGATGGCCGCCATGCCGCGCGCCGTCACCCGGTCGAAGTCGGCGTCCGCCGCGTTCGCGGGCACCTCAACACCCCAGCACCACCCGCCCGTCCGGAGCCAGTCCAGAAACGGTTCGTCGGCGGCGGTGGGGTGCAGGTCCCACACGATCCGGAGTTCGGACGCGGGCGTCTGGGCGAGCGCAAACAGCACGGCGGCCACGCAGGACACAGTCATGGAATGCCCTTTCCGTTGCGGGGGACATGCTTATGCGGCGGCGCGTCTCAGACGGAGAGCACCTCGTAGCCGAGGTATTTCTCAAACGCCTCGCGCACGGGGGC
>JAKPUV010000938.1 GCA_029554925.1 Candidatus Hydrogenedentota bacterium
GCCCGGCGTTGACGGCGGGCACCGTAAGGCGTATGATGGGACCGTTTTCCGGTCGGAGAGTGAAAGCCGGAAGGACGTGCGGGCGCGGGCGCGCCTGTCCGGAGAACAACGGAGGGTCGGATGTGTACGCGAGGGCTATAACGTGCCGTCAGGCGTAGGCGTCCGAATAGACGGGGATGTCGTCGGCAGCGTCACCCCATTCGATCAGCGCGGGGGCTATCGGCGGGGCGCGGATCGGCATCCCCAAACAGGCGAGTATCTTCCTTATCGCCTCGGGCGGGTTGACCGCGCACAGGATGCGCATCCTGCCGCCGCAGCGGTCGCATTCCAGCGCGTCGACGGCGAACACCCGCTTCAAGAGTTCCGCCCAGGCGTACCGCTTGGGGCGCTGTTTCTTGGATAAGGCGGGTTGAGGACAACCCGCACCACCGGCCGGACCTGAGGATGTCAGGGCGAGCCACGAGGCCGCAGCGGACTGCGGTCCTGCCGAAACGAGCGCAGGGCCAACCAGTCCGATGTCCGCATTCGCATGCCTGTCCGACGGATAGGTCGCGCCTGGCTGGGGTTCCGGACATTCTGCGGCGGTTTCGTCTTGGGCTTCGTCTCCCGTTGCCGCGCCGCAGGGGGCGAGGCGGTCGCGCCACGACGCGGCGGGCGCGAGAACGCCGCTGTAGCGGATCATGTTGAAGCGCGGCGCGGGAACCAGCGCGGCCAGACGCTCCAAGAACTCGAGCGGTTCGAAAACGACGCTGTCCGTGCCGTCGCGCCAGCGTTTCTTGAGGTGATACAGCAATCGCCCGTCGGGCAGTTCCTCCAGCCGGTCGAGCGCGACGGGCGGGCGGCACATGTAGCGAAGCAGGTGCTCGACGCCCTCCCGGTCGTAGGCCGGGAGGGCCGTGCCGGCGTGGAGGCCGAAGCCGTCCGCCTCCGCGCAGCAGCGTGGGGTGTCCGGCTCAGCCTCTCCGGAAACGTGCCCGTCCACGCCGCACAGGCGGACGGCTTTCAGTCCGGCGCGCGGGCCGGAAAGCGCCCGCCCCGCCACCGCCGCGCCGTAGAGCGCCGGAAGGAGGTCGTCCGCGTCCGGCTCCGCGTCGAAAGCCCCGGCCTCCGCGCGGCGGGCGAGCAGGCCTTTGAGCCGCCGGGCGACACGTTCAACCACGCGCGCGACCTCGTCGTCGGACGGAGTCCCGGCGGGATGGAAAAGGAGGGCGCCGTCCTCATTTTCGCTGTACACGCCGTCGAGCGTCAGCGCGTGGAAGTGGACGTTGAGGTTCAGCGCGTCGCCGAAGCGCTGGACGAAGATCACGGCCCCGCCCTTCGCGTTGCGCCCGAGGCTGGAAAGCCCCGTGCGGCGGCGCAGGGAGGCGAAGACCGCGTTGAGGAAGACATGGTGGACGGCGGCGATCCATTCGCGGTCGTAGGCCATCAGGAAACGCAGGGCGTAAGGAACGGTCAGCACCCATTGGCGTACGGGGGCTTCCGGCAGCGTCTCATCGACCAGGCGGGCGGCGGTCT
>JAKPUV010000945.1 GCA_029554925.1 Candidatus Hydrogenedentota bacterium
GGCCCCCGGCGCCTCGCGCCGGAGGTAGTACTGGAACGGGACGGCGATGTGGGTGCCGCCACTCGGCGACTTGTCAAAATCCAGATAGCAGTAAAGGTGGCGGCCCGCGCCCATTTTCGTGTGGGGCGACGCAAAGCGCGCCGCCGCCCGCAGGTCCGTGACCGGAAGGCTGGCCTGCGAGATGCCCAGCTCCCGCGCGAGGGCCCCCACCACCACCAGGAGGCAGGCGCACACCAGCGCCGCGGCGCACACGCGCCCCGTCCGGGGACTCCCGGCAAGGAGCCGCAGCACGGCCGCATGCAGCGCCGAAAGCCCCGACGCCGCCAGCAGCAGCATCACCGGAAGCAGGAAGGCGAAATAACGGTGCGCCCATTTGTGGCGGGCGGGCAGCCAGGTCAGCGCCAGGGGCACCATGACCGCGGCGAGCAGGAAGAACAGCGCCACCAGCGGCCTGCGCCGCGCCGTGCGCGCGGCTCCCGCAAGCGTCAGCGCAAGAACGGCCAGCCACTCCGTGCGCGAGTGCGCGCAGAGGAACACCCGGCGCAGGTACCCGCCGAAAAACTCCCCCGCCGCAAGATGCCAGGTGCCGGCGAGCTGCGGGGCCTGGGCCGGGGCGGGCGCCGCGGCCAGCCCCAGAAGCACCGCCAGCGAATGCGCCCGCTGCGGGTCCGCCAGAAAGGGGACCAGGGCGATGGCGGCCACCGCGCAGACCGGGGCCGCCGCCGCGGCGAGCCTCCGGGGCGCGCTTAGCCCCCCGCCGTGGAGCAGAACGGCCAGGAACCCGCAAAGGAGCAGGGGCGGCACAAAGAAGGCCGCGCTGAGGTGCGTGACCATGGCGCCCGCCGACCCCAGCGTCAGCAGGGCGGCCCCCGCCGCCGACGGCCGCCCGCAGAGCATTACCAGCCCGTGCAGACCGATCAGGCCAAACAGCGAAATGAGGGCATAGAAGCGCACCTCCTGGCTCGTGATCACATGGTAGGCGGACAACGACAGAAACAAGGCGGCGGCCAGGCCGGCCGCGCGGCCGGAGAGGCGGGCGGCAACCAGATAGAGCGCCAGAACGCCGAGCAGTCCGACGCACAGATAGGGAAGGCGCAGGAGCGCCTCCCGCTCCCCGAGCAGCAGCGTCACCTTGGTAACAAGATACGCCAGGGGGGTCGGGGTGGACTTAAAGACAGAGCCGAGCGGAACGCTCGCGTCGTACACCGTGTAGATTTCGTCGTCCCACAGCGGGCGGCCCAGCCCATGGACACGCACTCCCAGCGCCAGCACCAGCACCGCCGACAGCGCCAGCCAGTGCGCCCATCTCCCCGCCCGGGCGCAACAAGGCGCGGAGCAACACGCCGGGGCGCGCGGTGGCATGTCCTGATCCATAAAACTGGTCACCTTCCCAAGAGAACCCTGAAGCCTGCTCTGCGCGCCCGCCTCCTCGCGGTCCCATTATAGGCCATTGCGCCGCGCATGTCGACCCTTTTCCCCCGACGCCTCAGATGCGCCGAGCCCCCCGCGCATCGTAAAATCTCCGAAACCCTCCGGAGGCAGACACGATGAGACGTTTTTTCTGCGCTGCGGCCCTTGCCGCACTCGTGATTGGATCAGCGGGACCCGCCCCCGCGGACGCGGACGCACCCCCCTCCGACGCGGTCCATGTCTTCCACTACACCTGGTACCGGAACCCCGCGACGGACGGCTCCTGGGCGCACTGGGACCATCCAGTGATGCTGCGCGGCGGCGGCACCGGAGAGGGGCACCGGCCGCCGGACGAGATCGGCGCGAATTTCTACCCCGCGGCGGGGTTGTACAGCTCCATGGACCCGGAGGACGCCCTGCGGCAGATGCGCGAAATCCGCCGGGCGGGCGCGGGCGTGGCCGCCGTCACCTGGTGGGGGATCAACCACCCCTCCGACGCCTCCCTGAAGGTCGCGCTGGACGCCGCCGCGGAGGCGGGCGTGAAGATCTGCGTCCATCTGGAGCCTTTCCCCGGGCGCAACGCGCAGACGACCCGCGCCGCACTGGCCTATCTTGCGGAGACCTGCGGCGCGCATCCGGCGCTGTACCGCCGGGAGGGCCGCCCGATCGTCTACCTCTACGCCTCCTACCTCACGCCGCCGGAGGAGTGGGCGGCAGTCTTCGCCCCGGACGGCGCGGACACGGTGCGCGGCACCGCCCTGGACTGCTGGG
>JAKPUV010000981.1 GCA_029554925.1 Candidatus Hydrogenedentota bacterium
TTTCCATTTGCGGACAACTGGAGGCGCAGGCATTCCAGGACAATGCGGGTGTCCCCTGTGGGGCACAACAGGGGCGGCATGAGCACGTTCCCCTTCAATTTGCCGCCAATCACGCCGGGAACCTGATCCATCCGGAAGAACGCCGGACCGAGGCCCCACCATGACCAGAGAACTCTTGCCACTTTGAAGGTAAGCAGGACGCCGGCCAAAGGAAAGAGCAGGGCAATCAGCGACACAGGGTTTCCCTTGCCCACTTCTCCAGGCACCAGGAAAAGGATGGGAAATGTCATTGCGTCCACCACGGCCGCAAGGCCTATCAACAGGGACGCCGACGCCTCAGACATGCCGCGAACAAGCCCCTCGTTCCAGTCCTTTCGCCAGCGCCAGGGCTCGTCCGGATGGTCGAGCGCGAGCTCCGCGGCTTCCGATAACCCCTTTGCCGCGATTATTGCCCAAACGACGACCCACCCCCCTGCAAGGGCAAACATCAGTCCAATGGAAAACAACAGCGCCCCGCCCCCGGAAAACGACATCACCATTAACGCCGCACCGATGACGGCGAACGGAATGCCAAAGAACACCAAGCACCCGGCATCCCTCGCGGCCTTCTGTTTCACACCCATGCGCGCAACTCCCCGCGGGCCCGCCCCGCCAGCCGGGAAATCTTACCAGAACGCGCGCGGGGGGAGAAGGCAGGGCGGCGGGAAAAACGTAGACGCGCCTTCCAGGCGCGTTCTTCGGGGCGCACGCAACGCCCAGGAAAGCGGCTGGAAGCCGCTTCTACGTTGCGGGCGTTCCCGTCCCCGGGGGCAGGGTGACCGCGACAAAGCGGGTCTCGCGGCGGGGCGTTGTGGTTTCATGTCTGAAGACAAGGCCGCCGGGACGGCGGCGGTACGGAAGAGAGCAAGACAAGGCAGGCGGGGGGAAAACGTAGACGCGCCTTCCAGGCGCGTTCTTCGGGCCAACGAAAACCCCAAGAACGCGCCAAGAGGACGCGTTTACTTTGCGGGCGTTCCCGCCCCCGGGGGCAGGGCGACCTCGACGAAGCGGGTCTCGCGGCGGTCGCGGTCGTAGGCGAAGACGAGGCGGCCGTCCACGATCAGCGGGCAGGGGTAGGCGAGCTGGCCGCCGGTGATCACGTCGGCCTTGACGGACCAGGTCTCCATCTCGTCGTCGCTGAGCCAGACGGAGAGCGGGTCGCGGACGGCGCCCCGGCCCACGACGCCGCCCACGGCGTTGTGGATGAGGGCGATGCGCCCGTCGGGCAGGCGCAGGAGCGCGGGGAGCGACGTGGGGTTGGGGATGTCCGTCTGCCGGGCGACGGTCCAGGTGCGGCCGTTGTCCCGGCTGTCGGCGCGCCAGAGGAACCCGCCGTATTCTGCGCGCATCAGCATGACGACGCGCCCGTCGCGGAGCTGGACCGCGGTGCCCTCGAGCAGGCCGAGGGGGCGGTTGCGGATGCCCGCGTGCTCCGTCAAACCGCGCAGCTCCGGGTCGGCGGTGGTGACGGCCGAGGCCCCGTGGAGGTGGGTGCAGAACTTGTCCGGGCGGGCGTCGGGCGCGGGGGGCAGGGCGAGTGCCTCCGCCTCGCTTTGCGCGCGCGCCAGCGCCTCGATGGGCGCGGTCAGCGGGACGGGCCGCTTCTCGAAGAAGGACGCGGGGAAGAGGAACTCGCCATTGGCCAGCCGCACGGGGCGGCCGAGCATGACGTTCTCCTCCGGGCGGAGGCGGAAAGATTCGCGCGCCGACCACGTGGCGCCGTGGTCCTTGGACTCCATGCGGAAGTAGTGCCACACGGTGTACTGGAGCTCCGAGGGCCAGCCCGCGCCCAGGGCCACGAGCCGCCCGTCGGGCTGGGCCTGCATGGACGTGACGGCGGCGGCCTCGGCGCCCGCCTCCACGAGGATCCACGGCGCGCCCCAGGTTTTGCCGCGGTCCGTCGAGCGCGCCGCCAGCACATTGTTGTCCCGCGACGGCTCGTTGTCGGTCCCCGAGAGCCACCAGCAGATCAGGTCGCCGTTGGCCGCCTCGCAGAGGCTCGCGCCGCAGGCCAGCCGGTACGTGACCCCGCCGTGCGCCCAGCCCGCGCGGCCGTCAAAGACGACCGTCTCCCGCACCGAGATCTCCTGCGCCGCCGCGCACGCCGCCCCCGCAAGCACCGCAACCGCAACCATCCTCCAGCTCCGCATCATGGAAGTTCTCCGCGTTTTCCCCATTGTGTCCCCCCGCGCGACCCCGCGGCAAGCGAAGGGCGCGGATTGCCGCGTCGGCCGGGGCACTGGCGGGAACGTAGACGCGGCATCTTGCCGCGTTCTTGGGACCTTCTGTTGACCCAAAGAACGCGACAAGATGCCGCGTCTACGTTTCCGGCCCTCCCGCAGCCCTCACTTCATAGGCAGAATTCCCGCCTCCGGGCGGTCAGGGGCTCGCCATGACGCGCGTTTCCCCGTCATTGCGAAGGAGCGAAGCGACGGAAGCAATCTCGTTCCCGGTATCGCCTCGTTTCTCGCAACGTCTTATCCGGTGAGGTTGCATCGGCGGGGGAGAGGGGTTCACAGTAGAGGGGGCAAGGGCTGACAGGCGCCGCCGCCGGGAAGGGCGCGGCAAACACAAACGAGGAAGATGCCATGTGTATGACAAGACGCCCCCTGGGCGCGGGACTCCTTTTTTCGGTTCTGGCGGCGGCCGCGCTGTGCGCACCGACGGCCGGCGCGCTGGAGATCGTCGTGCAGCCGTACCTCCAGTACCCCACGCAGACGGGCATCACGGTCTGCTGGGAGACGGACCAGCCGGCGGCGTCGGAGGCCGCGTGGGGCGTTTCGGCGACGCGGCTGAACTGGGTGGCCGCCACGGGCGGCGGCACGGTGCACCAGGCCGCCTTCACGGGCCTGGAGGCGGACCAGTGCTATTTCTACCAGGTGCGCTCGGCGGCGGCGGACGGCACGAAGGTGGAAAGCGCGGTGCTGACCTTCCAGACCGCCGTGGGCGACGAGTCACCCTTCTCCTTCATCGTGATGTGCGACACGCAGTCGAACCCGAACGAGCTGTCCACACTGGCGAATCTGGCGTGGGGGCAGCGGCCGCACTTCGTGATGCTTGGCGGCGACCTCGTGAGCGACGGCACGGTGAAGGAGCAGTGGACCGGACACTTCTTCGCGAACATGCACCCGCTCATCAGCCGGGCGGCGCTGATCCCCACCCTCGGCAACCATGACAAGGACTCGCCGTATTACTACGAGTATTTCGCCCTGCCGGCCCCGGAGTACTGCTACAGCTTCCGCTACGGCAACCTGGAGGTCTTCCTGCTCGACTCGCAGCGGTTCCTGCGCGAGGGCTCCGAGCAGTATGTGTGGGCCGAGGGCGCGCTGAAGGCGTCCAAGGCCGACTGGAAAATCGTGTGCTTCCACAAGGTGCCCTACTCCTCCGACTTCGACGACTACGGCGCCACGGACAAGGTCCGCACCGGGGGCGGCGACCCGGCCCTGCGCCGCATCCTGCCGATGTTCGAGAAGCACGGGGTGGACATCGTCTGGGGCGGCCACATCCACTCCTACGAGCGCACCCACCCGCTGAAGGGGGGCCAGCCGGTCCTCAAGGGCGGCATCCTCTACATGGTCACCGGCGGCGGCGGCGGCGGGCTGGAGCAGTTCGCCCCGTGGCGGCTCCCCTTCTCCGCCAAGGTCTACAGCGGCCACCACTACTGCCTCGTGTCGGTCCACGGCCCCACGCTGCGGATCGAGGCCCGCGACCTTCAGGACCGCGTCTTCGACCAGGTGGTGCTCACGAAGGGCCGCCGGTAGCCGGAGCGCCCCCCGCGCCGGGCGCCACGCGCGCGCGCAGGAGCGGCGTGATCCGCACCGGGCCGAGCAGCCCCGACGGTGGAAGCGGTTCAAACCCGCGCAGGGCGTCGGCCTCGGGCATCGAGGCAATCAGGCCGTCGCCGAAGACGGGCCGCAGCGCCTCGGGCACGCCGGGGAAGGCGTCGAGCCCGGACACGCGGTTGATGAGCGTGTTGGTCACGGCCACCTCCAGCGTGTTTTCGCCCGCCCGCGCGATGCCGTCGAGCGAGAAGGCCTGCCCGTTCACCCAGTGGACGCCCACGGGCGCGCCGTTCAGCCGCACCTCGGCGACATTGCCCACGGCCCCCAGGGACAGCCGCAGGCGCGCGCCGTCGGCGAAATAGGCCGCCGGGAGGGTGAACGTGACGGCGTACCGCGCGCGCCCGCTGAAGTGCCGCCGCGCCGGGTCGTCGGTCCAGGAGCGCAGCCCCGGCCACGGCACGGCCGCCGCGTCGCCGTCGAACTGAAGCGTCCACCCGCCGCCGATCTCCAGCGGCGCGGGCAGGCCCGCCACGGGAAACACGCCGTCCACCGCGCGCGCGCCGTCGTGGAACCGGTAGGCGTGCGGGCCGTTGTGGTCCGCCAGGGCGGTGAAGCCCGCCGCGTCCGCGTCGAGGATTTCCGCGAAGCCGCCCTCCTCCACATGCGGCGCCTCCGCCGGGGGCGCGTCCGTGTCCTCGAACACGAGGCAGCGCGACGCGAAGGGGGCCAGCCGGAGGCGCATGCGGGTGTACGCCCCATCGCGCGCGTATTCGGCGACGGGCCGCCGCGCGCCCGTGTGCGGGTCCCAG
>JAKPUV010000988.1 GCA_029554925.1 Candidatus Hydrogenedentota bacterium
CCCCGCCGCCGAAACCACCCTTGACGCCTCCCGCGATGCCTGGCTTGGGCCTCCGCCGTCATGGGCCGCGCCGTGGACTACCGGCTCAACGCCGGGCCCGTCCGGTTCAACGCCGCCGGACTCTCCCGCCTCGAGCCCGAGGTGGAAACCGCCATCCGCCTGTGGCGCGGACCCGTGGAACTGATGGGCGACCCCGCCCCCGGCGCGGGGTCCGCCCTGGCGCGCGCCCTTTCCTCCGATGTCCTCTACGCCTCGCCGCAGGACATGGACAATGCCGCCCCCCTGCTCTGGATGTCCCGCGTTTACGCGCCCACCGTCGGTGCCATGGGCGCCGTCGTCCTCGCGTTCCCCGGCGCCGAGCCCGTCCCCCTTTCGGAACTCGAAACCGACGCCCCCGGGGAATACCTCCTGTGGCGCCCCGACGGGGAAAAGGTCGTCACCTTCCCCGACGCCAAGACCCCCGCGGTCAGCGAGCTGACCAGCTTCGGCCTCTGCCCCACCTTTGAGCGGCCCACCTTCATGGGCTTCGGCGAGGGGCTCTCCTTCGGCCTCGACAGGACCAAGAGCCTCGCCTGGAACGAGGAGAAGGGCATCCTCACCTTCTCGCTCAACACCGACCTTCCGCGGGCAACCCACGGCTACCTCGCCCTGGCCGGCGGCTGGAAGGCCAAAACCGTCAAGGTCGGCGGGGAGCGTGTCAAGGCCCAGGCCGGCGACCGCTGGCTCGTCTTCCCCTTCCCCGCCGGAGAGACCTCCTTCGAGGCCCAGTTCGAGAAATAACCGCCCCCCTGCCGGGCGCACTGGGCGGGTTGCCCAGGCGCCGCCGGGATGGTGGCGCTGCGGGAACAAGCGCAGCACGGCGACCGGCGCCCCGCTTGATGCCCAGAAAGTAGCAAGGCCGCCGGGACGGCGGCGCTACGGGAAGCCTGTCCGACCCGTCCGACGGGTCTGACTGGTCCGACGGATCCGCCCCGCACCCCATCAGACCGATCGGTCAGATCCGACGGATCCGTCCGAGGAGCCCAGTCCGAGGAAGCGCCCCCCCCGTAAGGGAGCGTTTTCCTTCTTCCCGGCCGCCCCGCCCTTCTCGCCCCCCCCCAATCCCCCGCCTTGCGCATCCCCTCCAGCCCCTGGAAACAAAAAAAGCGAAAGCGGGAATGTCGCCGACATGCCCGCTTTCGCGCAAGTGCTATTAGGCCGTTTTGCCCAGGATCACAGACCCGGAGGCAGCAGGTAGCCGTAGGAGACGATCGCCGCACCGGCGCGCGCCTGGCCGACCACCGCACCCTGGATCAGCTTCGCACCCTTCTCGGCGTCGTAACCAGCCGGGATCTCCCAGCCGACCGTGATCGAGCCGTTGATGCGGGTGTCAACCACCGTCGTCCCGGGGATCGGGGCACCGCCCACGGAACGCGGACGGTTCGGAACCACCACGCCCTGGCCGCCTTCCTGGCCGCCAGCGATACCGCCGAACGGCACCGTCGGATCGTTCGCCGTGGGGCGGAACGACAGCGCGGACTGCGGGGCGATCGAGAACGTGTTGTTCGGGGCGAACGGGCCGAGGAAGTCACCATCGGGGTTGTAGTAGGCAATCGTGCACACCAGCGGGACATCAGCGTTGCTCTTCAGGTAAACAAGGGACACGAAGGTGTCCTTGCTCAGCGGGTAGCCAACGCCGGTCACATCGGAATCCGCGAACCACGGAATGGCGCACGACGCCGCGAACGCGGCACCACCGATAAGAACCAAAGCCATCGCAAACATCAGTTTCTTCATTTTCTTTCACCTCCTTCGTTGTGGAATTTCTGCAAGGTCCCAGCCCTGCGGGCTGCTTACAGTACCTTCAATTGGCCTCAAGGCCGGGGCGCATGCCACCGACCACAACTAGTTTGTACCACAAACCAGTCTGAATGTCAAGCTCTTTTTTTGCCCGGAGACGCGCTCTCCGCCGGGATGCCGTTCGACCGGATGCGTCCCGGGCCGCCCGCCGGTGCGGGCACCCTAGCACTTCCTCAGCACGAAGATGTGGCAGGGGCAGAGGGGCCAGCGCTCGCCGAGGAGGGGCCAGCCCAGGCGGTTGAGGTGGTGGAGGGCCTCGTTGGCGGGATTGCCGGACTGGACGGGGCCGGGGCGCAGGTCCACGATGTCGAATCCGTGGCGGCCGGCGAGGGCGCGCAGGCCGGAGGCGGAGACCAGAAGGGTGTGCCAGGGGGGGGCGAGGGTGCCGTGGATTTCGGGCAGGGGCAGGCGCAGCAGCCCGAGCCGGAACAGTTTTCCGAAGAAGCGTGCGAACCGGGCGGTGGGCATGAAGGTGACCAGGAGGCCGCCGGGGACCAAAAGGCGGCGGGCGGCCTCCAGCATTGCCGCGTGGTCCGTCAGGTGCTCAAACACGGCGGCCATGACGATGCCCGCGTAGCGCGCCTCCCCCCCGATGTTCTCCAGGGCCGCCTCATGGACGGTGTGCCCCTGGGCGCGGGTGTGCGCGGCCATGTCGCGCGAGAGGTCGGCCCCCTCGCAGGGGATGCCGCGCGCGCAGAGTTCGTCCAGCAGGCCGCCCCAGCCGCAGCCGTAGTCCAGCACAGGCTCCCCGGCCCCGGCGGGGGCATGGGCGGCGTAGGCGTCGGCAATGCCCTGGAATACGCGGCGCGCCGCCGCGTTTCGGGCCTCCGGCTTCCCTGCGTAATGCCCGGCGCGGCTGTACTCGTCCCGGTAGGCGCGGGCCAGAGTCTCCGCGTCCGGCATGGGGTCGAGCAGCAGCGATCCGCAGTTCAGACACTCCAGATAGCGCCCTCCCCGGCGCGCACCGAAAAGGCGCGTCCGGGGACTTTCGCATGCGGCGCAGGGAACAGGCATGTTG
>JAKPUV010001017.1 GCA_029554925.1 Candidatus Hydrogenedentota bacterium
GCGTTCCGCACCACCTTCGAGGAGATCCGCGACGCGGACCTGCTCCTGCACGTCATGGACGCCTCCTGCGCTGACCTGGAGGCGCGCCGCGACACGGTGCTGTCCACCCTGCGCGACCTCGAACTGGACGCCAAGCCCGTGATCAACGTCCTCAACAAGGCCGACCTGGCCGACCCGGACACCCTGTCGGGCCTGGTGGCCCGGTTCGACGGGGTCGCCACTTGTGCCCTCGACCGCAATTCCTTTACGCTCTTGCTTGAACGCATGGAAACGGCGCTCTGGCGCGACACGGCCGGGGCGGCGCGGGAACACACACATGAAACCACGGAAGAATAGCGCGGCAACGGCGGCCCTCTTCGCGGTGGCGCTGCTGGCCTGCGCTGGGGGCTGGGCGGGTCCCTTGGAGGACGCCCGCGCAAAGGTGGAGGAGTACCGGGCCCTCGCCAGGACCGCCGCCAGCCCGGCGGCGATGCTGGCCCCCTCCGCCCAGGCCCCCGACCGGGCGCTGCTGCTCGACGCGCTGGACCTCTACCGCGCGGCGGGCGCGGACAAGAGCGCCGACCCCGCGCTGCTGGGTGAATACGCCGGGGTGCTGGAGGAAACGGGGTATTACGACCTCGCCGCCGAGACCTGGGACCGCATGGCCGGGGTGGACGCCGCGAACGCCGCCGCGCACCACGCCGCCGCCGGGCGCAACTGGGCGCAGTCGGGGGACTACGGCGCGCAGCGGGCCTATGACGCCCTTCAGAAGGCGCTGGACGGCGGGGTGTCGGGCGTGAAGGCGGCGGACGCCTGGTACTGGCTCGGGCATCTCCGCCACCGCGACGGACTCTACGACGGCGCGCGGCAGGCCTATGCCGGGGCCCTGAAGGCGCAGCCGGACCTCACGCGCGCGGTCATCGGCCTCGCCGTCCTCGACGCGCGGGAGGGGAAGATCGCCGAGGCCTCCGCCGCGCTGGACAAACTGGGCCAGGCCGCCCAGCCGCATGACATCGAGACCCGGGTCATGCTCAAGAAGGCGCTCTACGACTTCGAGGCCGCCCGCGGCACTTTCGCCGACGAGCCCGCCCTGAACGCCGCCTACGCCAGGCTCCTGTACCGCGCCGGGCGCCTGCCCGACGCCGCCCTGGCCGCCCGCCGCGCCACGGACCAGAACCCCCAGGACGTGGACACGCTGAATTTCCTCGGCGCGATCCTGCTCCAGTCCGGCAGCACCGACCAGGCCCGCCAGGTCTATGAGAAGTCGCTGGCCGCCAAGCCGGACCAGCCCCAAGTCGAGAAGATGCTCTCCCAGTTGAAAGCCGCCCCCCGCTGATGGAGACCGGTCCGGAACGCCCGTCCCTGCGGCTGCCG
>JAKPUV010001022.1 GCA_029554925.1 Candidatus Hydrogenedentota bacterium
GGGCAGCCCCGCCGGATCGGGCACGGAGAACTCCCGGACTTCGAGCCGGACTTTTCCGGACCCGGACGGGGTGCGGGAGAACTGCGCCTCCAGCGGCCGTCCCACCATCCACCGCACCAGCTGTTCCGCTGGCAGGTCGCAGGCGGCCGCCGTGCCGATCTTCTTCCCGTCGCGCAGCACGGTGATCCGGTCGGCGATCCGGTAGATCTCCTCCATCTTGTGCGTGATGTAGATGATGCCGCAGCCCTGGCGGCGGAGCCCGTCAATCAGCGCGAACAGGCGCTCCACCTCCGGGGCGGCCAGGCAGCTCGTGGGCTCGTCCATCACCACCACGCGGGCGTCGCCCGCCATGGCCTTCGCGATCTCGATGGACTGCTGCACGGAGATCGGGTGGTCGCCCACCAGCGAGGAGGGGGTAACCTCCATGCCCAGCCGCGCCAGAAGCGCGGCGCATTCCCGCTCCTGGCGGGCGCGCCGCACCCACCCGCGCGCGGCGTGCTCGCGGCCGAGGAAAACGTTGTCCGAGACGCTCATTCCGGGAACCAGGGACAGCTCCTGGTGGATGACGGAAATGCCGCTCCGGCGCGCGTGCTGGGGCGACCGGAAGCGGACCGGCTGTCCGCCAAGCAGAATTTCTCCCTCGTACTCCGCATACACCCCCGCGAGAATCTTGATCAGGGTGCTCTTGCCCGCGCCGTTCTCGCCCGCGAGGATGTGCACCTCGCCGGCCCGAAGGTCGAAATCCACCGAATCCAGGACACGGACGCCCGAAAAGGCCTTCCCAATGCCCCGCATGCTGAGATGTTGCGTTTCCATGGCCTCCTGCCCGGACCACATGACCGGCGGGAAGTTTAGCACACCGCGCCGCCCCGGGGCTTGCGGGGATTTGGCCCAAGTTGCTATGCTTGTGCCCGCGCGAAAAGGGGCGGCACGCGCACCACACCAGGAGTAGACGGTCAATGAGCGAGATTCCCCCCCGGGAGGAAGCCCATGGGGCGGAGGCCGCCCCGGAACCCGCCGGAAGGCGTGTCGGGGGGTTTGTCGCCGTTTTTGTCGTCACCGTTCTGTTCCTTCTGACCGCCTACCGCTACACCGTGGACACGCGAGTGAACGACTGGTACCTCTTCCAGGTCGCCCGCCACACCTCCTGGGTTCTCGACAAGATCGGGCATTCTTCCGAATTGGAAAGCCGGTACCTCTCCAATGAGGATCCGGCCCGGGTGCGCGCCACCCTGGCCGCCTGGGGGGAGGGGAGGGAGGCGCCGTCGGAGGACGAGGTGGCCCGATCCCCCAAAGAACCGCTGACTCCTTGGGAGAAATGGTCCTACCGTGCCCTCCAGGCACGCAGGGCCGGCAAAGGGGCGGGCAATGGACCGGGGGTCTCTTTTATCCTACGTCCCGGCATCTCCACGGAAATCTCCGACCTGTCGGAACGGCTTTCTGACCTCGACGGAGACACCGCGCTCGCGCCCGCGGAACGGGAGAAGCAGCAGGCGCCGCTCCTTGCGCGGCTCACAGAACTCCAGGAAATCCAGCAGGAGATCCGCCGGGGCGAGCGCCCGCAGGAGGAGGACACCACCCGGATGTTCCCCTTCGTGGTCGTCTCCGAGTGCGGGGCCATCGAGGTGATGGCGATCTTCCTGGCCGCCGTGCTGGCCTTCCCCGCCACCTGGCGCAAGAAGGCCTTTGGCCTCGTCGCCGGCGTGCCCCTCATGTATTCCGTCAACATTTTCCGGCTTTCCTTCCTCGGCGTGGTGGGGGCGCTCGACACCGAACACAAGTGGTTCAAGTTCGCCCATGAATACGTCTGGCAGGCCGTGTACATTGTGTTTGTCGTCGCGGTCTGGCTTGCCTGGGTGGAGTACATCGTCAAGAGGAAAACCCCATGAACCGGACGAGGCCCCGGCAGAAACCCCTGTGGTTCTGCGTCAAATTCGTGGTTTTCGTGACGATTCTGGTCATGCTGTGGTGGTGGATGCTCCCCGCCTACGGCTGGCTGCTCCTGCAGGTGTCGGGCGGTTTCCTGAAGCACGTCCTGGGCGTCCCCGTGGTCTCCGGGGCCATCGTGCCCAAGGAGGTGCTGAACACGGGCACGGACCTCGTGTTCAACCTCTCCACCGGACAGCGGCGGGTCATGCACATCGGCCTGCTGGCCACGAACATCCCGCCCTATGCGGCCCTGGTGCTCGCCACGGGCGGGCTGGCAATGCGGCGGCGCGTCCGCGGCCTGGTCTACGGCCTTCTGATCCTGTGCCTGTTCCACGTCTCGTTCATCATCGTCGCCATGCGCTACCAGGACGCCCTCATGCGGGCCAGCGAGATCCCGACGGCGGTGGTCCAGTTCTTCCTGACCATGCCGTTTCTGCTTTGGATTGTGTTCGCCTACTGGGACCGTCTCTTCCAGGGGAGCGCCCCCGCGGAAGATCAAGGAAAAGACGGGGCCCGGAAAACACCGGAGGAAATGCCGTGAACATCAAGGAACAATGCCTGCAGGCGCGCGACGAGATGCGCCACCACCTTCTCAACGAGCTGCTTCCCTTTTGGAAAACCCACGGGGTGGACCGGGAACACGGCGGCTACCTCACCTATTTTGACAAGGACGGCAACCCCACCGGGGAGGACGTGAAGACCCTCATCTGCCAGCTGCGGATGATCTTCACCTACTCCTCGATCTACCGGGCCAACCTGGACCCCGACGGGGCCTTCCTGGAAATGGCCGCGCAGGGTGTGGACTTTGTCCTGAAGCATTTCTGGGACGAGAAGTTCGGCGGCTGGTACTGGACCGCGCAGCGGGACGGCACCCCCATTGACAAGAGCAAGATCATGTACGGCCAGTCCTTCGGCGTCTATTCCATGAGCGAGTACGCCATGGCGTCCGGCGACCCGCGCGGGATGGAGATGGCGCTGAAGTCCTACGAGTCCATCAAGGTCAAGGCCGCCGATGTGGAGTGGGGCGGATTCGGCGAGTTTTTCGAGGAGGACTGGAGCCCGAAACGGCCCGGGGTCTACGGCGGCGACCGCAAGGGTTACGATGTGCACATGCACCTCATGGAGGCCTTCACCAACCTCTACGAGGCCACGGGCGACCACACGCACAAGCGGGAGACCCAGCGGGTCATCAACCTGCTCTTCAACCGGATCATCCACCCGGAGCACGGCACGGGCATCGCCCAGTTCGCCTTCGACTGGACGCCCCTGCGGGCCATCCTGTTCCGGAACGTGTGGGGTGCCGACCGCGACGTGGAGGACGACGAGGGGCGGCCCCTGGACAACACCAGCTTCGGGCACAACGTGGAGTTCGCCTGGCTGCTCAAGCACGCCATAGACATTCTGGGGCTCGACCTGGCGGAATACCGCGGGAAGATGGAGAAGCTGTTCGACCACTGCGTCCAGTGGGGGATTGACTGGGAAAAGGGCGGCGTCTTCTGCGAGGGCCCGAACCACGGCCCCGCCCGCGAGCGCAACAAGGAGTTCTGGCAGCAGGCGGAATGCCTGATCGGCTTCGCCGACGCCTACCTGATCTTCCGCGAGGAGAAGTACTGGAAGGCCTATCACAACCTCCACCGCTTCGTGATGGACGTGATGATCAACCACCCGGTGGGCGAGTGGTGGCCGCTGTTTGACGAGAACAACAACCTCCTCTGGACCCACATGGCCCACGCCTGGAAGATCAACTACCACACCGTCCGCTCGGCCATCCAGACGGAGCGCCGCCTCAACAAGATCCTCTCGGTGCTCGACGCCTGAGGCCGAAAACCTTCAGAAAACAAGCGCCGCGGCGCCCGAAAGGGCCGCCGCGGCGCGCTTGTTTTCGCCGGGTCAGCGGCCCCGCTCGCGGAGAAGCGCGACCAAGCCTTCCACCTCGTCGGTCTGGATGCCGTCCACGCCCAGGGCGAGCATCTTCTCCCAGGTCTCCGGCCCGCCGTCGTCCACAAACAGCAGCGCGCCCGCCTCATGGGTCCGGGCGACCAGTCCCGCAGTGAGGTTGTCCCAGGAGGAGGCGACCACGGAAGGGGAGAGTAGGGACAGGATACGCGGCAGGTTTTTCTCGTCGCCCGGATCGGGCATGGGCAGGCACTCGGGACACGTGTCCCGGAGCTTGCGGAGTTGTCCCGCGCCGGCATACCAGACCGCGTCCTCCGCCATGCCCGCCTTTCGCAGCATGCCCGCGACCACGGCGGGGTCCGCGTCCTTGAGGTCCACATAAATGCCGATGCGGCCCCGGCAGACTTCCAGAATCTCCTCGAACGTGGGAATACGGGTCTCCACCCACTCCGGGCCGACCCGGCTGCCGATGTCCAGGGCCTTCAGCTCCGCCAGCGTGAAGTCGGCGACCTTCCCTTTGGCGTCCTTCGCGTAGGCGTCCACCGTGTCGTTGTGCATGCTGACGATGCGGCCGTCCTTCGTGGTCCGCAGGTCCACCTCGACGAAGTCGGCGCCGAGTTCAACGGCCTTCTCGTAGGCCGGAAGCGTGTTCTCGGGAATCCCCGCGTGCGCGCCTCGGTGGGCGATGACGTGCACGCCCCCCTGGCGGGGGGTGCGCTTGAGCGCCGGGCAGGGACCGGCCGCCCAGGCGGCGGCCAGCACGGACGCCGCAAGCGCCAGCGCGCAGAGACGCGCGCGGGGGCGCATCAGTACCTCACATCGCGGTTGATGAGCTGCATGAACTCATGCCGCGTGATCTCGTCGTCGTGGAAACTGCCCAGGACGGTCGAGGTGGTCATGACGGAGTTCTGCTTCTCCACGCCCCGCATCATGGAGCACAGGTGGCGGCATTCCAGCACCACGCCGACCCCCTCGGCCTTGGTGTGGTCCATGACGGCGCGGGCGATCTGGGCCGTGAGCCGCTCCTGTATCTGGAGGCGGCGCGCGTAGAAGTCCACGATGCGCGCGATCTTGCTGAGGCCGATCACCCGCTTGCGGGCGATGTAGCCCACATGCGCCCGCCCGAAGAAGGGCAGCATGTGGTGCTCGCAGAGGCTGTACAGCTCGATGTCCCGCGAGATGATCATGTTGTTGGACTCGGCCTGGAAGATGGCGTTGTTGATCACGTCCTCCATGCGCTGGCCATAGCCCGAGGTGAGGAACTGCAGGGCCTTCGCGTAGCGCATCGGGGTCTTCAGCAGTCCCTCCCGCTCGGGATCCTCGCCGATCTCCACCAGCAGCTCCCGCATCAACTGGGCAACCCGTTCAAGATTCATCGTTCAAACATCTCCCTGAGTCGTTCGGTAAACGCGTCCGCCCCCCTGCACGCCGCAACAGCGACGGGGTCGGTCAGTTCCCGGAGTGGACGCCCCGTGCCGGGGACCACCAGTCCGGGAAGCACGGCCAGCGCGGCCGCGGCCAGAAAGGGGCGCTCCCACAGGTGGGGGTCCGGCAGCGTCATGCCGGCCTCATGGCCCGTCCGGTCGCCATACAATAGCACATCGAGGTCGAGTGTGCGGGCGGCGTAGGCGTCCGCCGTGCGCGCGCGCCCCCGGGCCGCCTCCACCGGCCGAAGGATCCCGTCCCGCAGCGCGGCGGGGCCGTCCCCGTGCTCCACGACAACCACGCCGTTCAGATAGTCCGGCTGTTCCGGCCTTCCAATGGGCGCGGTGACGTAGAAAGGGGAGACCGCGAGGATGCGGACCCGTCGCGCCAGCAGCAGCAGGCCCTCCGCGATGTTCTCCTCGGGGTTAATATTCGCGCCGACCCCGATGAGGCAGCGCTCCATGTCAGGCCCGGCCCAGGTCGGCGCGGGTGCGGGAGATCTCCACGGCGACGCTGCGCGCGAAACGCAGCGCCCCCGGCTTGTCCACCGACACGTCCGCACGCTCCACCCGGGGATCCTCCAGACAGAGACGGGCCACCTCCTCGGCGAGCCGCTCGACCAGGAAGAACTCCGACTCCTCCGCCATGGCGACCACGCGCTTCTTGACCTGTTTGTAGTCCACCGTGTCGCGGATGTCGTCGGAGGCGCAGGCGGCCCGGTAGTCCGCGTGCAGGGTGATGTTGAAAATCACGTCCTGCCGCGCCACGCGCTCCTCGGGAAAAATGCCCACGATGCACCGCACCTGGAGGTCGCGGATGTGTATTTTGTCCAGCCGCCGCTCAGTCATACATGGCCCCCCGCAGATGCCGTCCGCCGTCCACATAGATGACCTGCCCCGTGACGAAGGGGCTCTCCACAAGAAAGAGAACCGCCCGGGCGACGTCCCCGCCGCACCCGTGCGCGTTGAGCGGGTTGGTGTGGGCGAGGGCGCGCAGATAGGACTCGTCCTCCCCCTCAGGGGGAAGCACCAGCCCCGGTGCCACGGCGTTCACGCGCACAAGGGGCGCGTATTCCACCGCCATGGCGCGCGTCAGGGTGAAGAGCATCCGCTTGGAAAGGTGGTACGGCAGGTGTTTCCGGTCGTAGTCGCGGATCATTGTGTCCAGCAGGTTGACGACCACCCCCGCGCGCCCCTGTCGCGCAAACGCGCGCGCCGTATGGAAGGGGGCGAGGGCGTTGATGTCCACATTCCGGTGAACGGACTTCGCGGACATCTCTTCAAGGGTCTCCTCCTCGAAAATGGAGGCGCTGTTGACCAGAATGTCGAGGGGGCCCGCCTCCGCGACGGCGCGCCCCACCAGCGCCGCGCCCTGCATGGGGTCCGTGAGGTCGGCGGGGAACACCGCGGCGGCCGTTCCGCCGGCCGCCAGTTCTGCGGCCAGCGCGCGGGTTTCCTCCTCCGAGTTCCGGCAGTGCAGCGCCAGCGACGCGCCCTGCGCCGCGAGCGCGCGGGCGATCTCCCGGCCAAGCCGGCGGCCCGCGCCGGTCACCAGCGCCCTGCGTCCCTCCAGTGTCCGCGCGGGGGCCATGCCTATTCCCCCGCCTTCTTCTCGGGCGCCTTCTCCCACCGGGGCTCCATCTCCAGGAAAAGGGTCCGGATGCCGCGCACCACCTTGAAGACCAGCGACCGCTGGGCCTGCTCCTCCACCCCCTTCATGATCTCCTTCGCCGCGGCCACGTCCTTCGACGGGGCGTTGTTCATCTCCACAATCAGGTCGCCCGGCATGAGCGTCCCCAGCGCGGCCCAGCCCCCGGGCTGCACCTGCTCCACCAGCACGCCCTCCTGCGTGTCCGCCCACCGCTCCGTGGTGCGGTCGCGCAGGGTGATGTCGCGCACGGTGAACTCGAAAGTCTCGTTGGTGTAGCGCTTCATCTCCTTCGCCGTCTTGGGCGAACGGGCCAGCACGGCCGAAACCTTCACCTCGCCCCCGTCGCGGTGGACGCCCAGCTCCGCCGTGCCGCCGATGGAATACTGCCGGATCAGCGTCTCCAACTCCGAGCTGTCCTCGGGGTTCGATGCTGTCAGGGCCTGCCCGTCCACGGAGAAGATCAGGTCTCCCGGACGCAGGGTGTCCCCGGCCTCGGGATAGACAAAGGTCACCCGGAAGCCTTTGCGACCCGCCACGCCGAGGGACTCGGCGATGTCCTTGGTCAGCA
>JAKPUV010001037.1 GCA_029554925.1 Candidatus Hydrogenedentota bacterium
TGTCCAGGCGGCACCGGGATGATTTTCCCTTGGGGTTTCGGGCACTCTGGAGGGAAACCGGACGGCGGGGCTCCCGGGCACAGGCCGGAGCCGCGGGCGGTCCGCACGCGCACACGCGCGGAAACTCGGCTGGCAACGGGAAATGAGGCGCATGACGGATTCCGGAACTGAAAGACGCACGCGGGGAACCGCTTCCGTTTTCGGCCGGCTATTCAGGGGCGACGGGGGGCGCGCCCTGCTGGTTTTCTGCATGGCCGGCATCATGGGAAGTTACGTCCTTTTCCTGGGCGGATACGCCTTCGTGACAAGGCACTCGCCCAAGCATCCCCTGAACCTCGGCATATCCGTCATGGTCGCCACGGGGCGGGGATTCGTGGAGCCCTGCGGCGACGGCGTGCGCGTCAGGTATCCGGAGGGGGGGGCGCTTGAGGCGTTCCTTCTGAGGGAACGGGACTCCCTTTCTCCGGACGACCTGCCCGCCGACCTGCCTGTTGCTGTTCCGAAATCGGACTGGATACTCCGCCACAGGTACCTGTTCGTTTCCGTGGGCCTTCTCTGGAGGATGCTGGGCATTTCCTGGTCCGTGGTGGACGGTCTCCGCGTTTTCTTCTTCTGCGTCATGAGCGCCTCGGTCTACGGACTGTTTCGGCTCGGACTGGGCAGGCGCACAAGCCTCCTCGCCGCCGCGCTGCTGACGGCATTTCCCCTCATGCTTTTCTACAGCTGGAACCTCCGCGACTTCAGCAAGGGGGCGTTCATCCTGCCCGCCATGTTTCTCATTGGATGGCTGGCCGCCCGCCCCCGGGGACGGCGGGGGGTTCTTCTGGCCTCGCTGGCCCTCGGTCTTCTCGCCGGTGTCGGCATCGGATTCCGGGCCGACATGCTTGCCTGTCTGGCACCCTCGTTTTTCGCCGTTCTCTTCTGCAGGACGCGGCCGAACGCGGGAGGGGCCGCCCTGAGGGCCTCCGCCGTTGCCCTTCTGGCCGGCGCCTTCCTTGTCCCGGGCCTTCCCATCCTGCTGGAGTTTCGCGGAACGGGCATCAACGCCTATGACGCCAGCATGGGTTTCGCGACGCTGAACGATGACAACATGGAGGTCGCGCGCGCTTCCTATGAGCGCGTCTATGTGAGCGACGACTCGTTCGTCAGCGCGGCGATCTCCGACCGCGCGGCGCGGCGGCAGCGGGCCGCCACCCCCCTGACCCCGGTTGCGGAAAACAGGAACCTCTTTTTCCGGGACACCGTGCTCTTCTTCCCGGGGGACATGCTGACGCGGGCCTATGCCGCGGTCCTCTGGACGCTGCGTCTGGGCGAACCGCTCAACCTCTTTTTCATGCCGGCCTGCGCCCTCGCCATGCTGGGCCTTCTGGCCTGGCGGGACCGGCGCGCCGCGTGGACGGTGTTCCTCTTCGGCATGTATTTCTGCGGCTATGTCTGCCTTCAGGCGGACTACCGGCACAAGTTCCATCTGGCCTTTGTGCCGGTATGGGTCCTGGGATTCCTGCTTCAGGAGGGCTGCGCTGCAGTCCGCTCCCTTGGACGGACGGCGCGCGAAAAAAGGCCCTGGATACTCCCCCCGCCAGACTGGAGGCGCCGCCTGGCGGGAACGGCGCTGTTTTTCGCGGGGGCGGGGCTCCTGCTGGCCGTTCCGTTGGCGGCGGCGCGGACATGGCAGGAGCGCAACATCCGAAACATGCTTCCGCTCTACCAGCATCCCGGCGTTGAGGAGGTGGCCACCCTGCGCCAGCCGCTCGGCGACTGGACCCTTTTCCGGCGAACCGTGTGCGAACCGCCGGGTTCGGGCATGATTGTCACCGGGAGCCATCGGGGCGCCTACTGGGTGGTCGAGCTGGCTCCCAGCACCCGCTGGCGGCGCCTCTGGGTGCAGTACGCGGCCCCTGCCGGGGGGACCGTGTCCTTCTCCCACGGCCTGCATGTCAGCCCCTCCCCGCCGGGGGACTCCGCGGATACCGTGCGGTACTTCCTGCCCGTGTACGAGGACTACCAGGTTGAGGACCCCCAGTGGTGCGTGTTTGCCGGCATCGCGCTTCCG
>JAKPUV010001060.1 GCA_029554925.1 Candidatus Hydrogenedentota bacterium
TTCCTGGCTCATGCGGCCCTTATCCCTCACAGGCGGTTTATGCCGAAGCCGCCCAAATACCGGCGGCGGCATACGACATATTGAACACGTCTTGACCGGAACACATCATATTGTGCGCCGAACGCCACCCAAAACGCAACCTGTGGGGGTGGCCCATTCGCCCAAGAAATGCGTCGGGCCGGAGTCCTTCCGACAAGAGACTGCCACGCCGGCCGGGGCGGAAATCTCGTATCAAAATGCCCGACCCCAGTCTCCGGCACGCTTCATCGGTGTTCATCACCGTTCATCGGTGGTTTCCCCACAAATCCAACACCCAACGTCGCAGGCAGAGCGACGGCCCTTCAGAAGCAACCACCGATGAACACCGATGGACACCGATAAAGCAGAAGAAGACGCGGGGACACGCTCAGTGGCCTCCACATATCCCATTCGTTCCTTCCGAAAAACGCCTTCTTGGCAGGAAACCGCCCCCGCTGCCGATGCGGCGGTCCCGCATCGCAATGTCCGTCCCCAGTCTGCCGCACGCTTCATCGGTGTTCATCACTGTTTATCGGTGGTTTCCCCACAAAGCCGCCGCCGTCTCGTTCCCGCGCCGGCCCCAAAAAGGAAGCCGCCCGGACGCAAACGCGCCGGGCGGCGGAATGGCAGACAATCAGCCCCGGTCCCCGGGGGCCAGAGCAGACACCTCCTCCAACCCCGCCGGATCGGAGGAGTCCAGCACGTCCATCTCCAGCCCCTTCTTCTCCGCAGGGGCCGGAGCGGGGCTCTCGACGATGGTGGTGTCATCCAGCGTGAGGGCGGACAGCGGGGGGCGCGCCAGCGCCACGGCCATGCGGTTGGTGAGGGAGCCCTTGTCGGACTCCACCTCGTCGCGGATCTTCTGGGCCGTGCTGTTGGCGTCCACATGCACCCCCACCACGTTCAGCTTCACCTCGACCATGTCCTCCAAGCCGAAGGCCGTGCTCACGGTGTGGGCGATGCAGTCGGACACCACGGCCGACGTGCGGCGCAGGCCGGCGTCGGCGCAGTTCTGCAGCACGACCGCGGCGTGGATGTTGATCTTGCGGGCCGTCCGGTCCGGCGCGACGCGCACCTTGATGCGGCGGACCTCCGGCAGCGCGCCGATGACCTTGGCCAGCGTCTGCTGGATGGGGCGCAGCTCGATGGACACATTGCCCCGGTCCGTGCGGAACGTGATCGCCGCGCCCGCGCGCCGCTCGGGCAGCAGCCCTATCAGGCCGAGCAGCACCAGCACCCCGCCGATGGCCCCCACCCACGCGGCCACAGGCACCCCCGCCACCGCGCCCGTGTCCGTGATCCGGTTCAGCAGCTCCACCGACCGCATGACCCAGTCACTCGGGTCCGCCGCCACCACAATGACGCCCGCCCCGGCCACGACCACCACAAGGCTCATCAGTTTGAACAGCAGGGTCTTCATCTCGCGTCCTCCGGCAGGTTGAACTTCCCACGGCGCGCCCGCGCGGCCACTCCGCCCATTGTAGCAGGGAAGCCCCGGTTTTGAAAAGCGCGGTTTTCACCCCGGCAGACAAGACGGTCCTGCCGCGAAGAAAGAGGGCGCGGCAAGCAGCGCCCCTACATGTGTGGGACCAGGGCTTGCGAAAAGACACCAACCCATCCGCCCGTAGGGGCGCTGCTTGCTGCGCCCTCTTGGTTCATGGCATGACCGTCTCACCCGGAAGGCCTCAGCGGTGGGATGTCATCCGGGACAGGAGCCTTGCCATGCGGGCGCGGTTGTGGCGCTGGGTGATGATGGGGGGGGCGTTGGCGAGGGCGGCGTAGAGGAACATGCCGACGCCGAG
>JAKPUV010000472.1 GCA_029554925.1 Candidatus Hydrogenedentota bacterium
CATTTCCCCGTCGTCGTCCGTGCTGTCCTGGAACCCCTCGCCCGCGACGGCGTCCAGCCAGTCGTCGTTCGCGGGGCCGAAGGCCTCCGCGCCGGGGTCGTCATCCCGGACAAGGGCGTTCTCGATGAGGCGGTCCACATCGCACTCGCCGTCCAGCTCGCCCAGGTCGCATTCGATGGGTTCGCCGGCGGCCAGCGCCGCCTCCAGGCCGGCGCGCAGTTCGGGGTCCATTTCGGGATCGGCGTCCAGCAGTTCGCGGATGTCCTCGTGGCGGAAACTCACGACGCGGTCGGGATGCTCCGGCGCGGCGACCTCCGAGGGCCCGTCGTCGCCGTTCATGTCCATCCAGCGCAAATGGAGGATGAGCGTGGCGGCAAGGCGCATGCGGTCGAAGACCTTTCCGCGGCGCAGGGCGGCGAGGATGTCGAGGCGCTCCTTTTCCAGGGGGTTGACGCCGCCGTCGGGTCCCGGCGGCAGGGGCACGCCCCAGAAGTCGCGCATGGAGGAGTCGGGCTCCGACTCGTCGCCGTGCCAGGGGCGCAGGCCGTGGAACTGGACGAGGTGCTGCATGAACGACTTGGCGCAGAGGAAGGCCTCGCCGGCGGCGTACAGGACGGTGGTGTCGTCCAGGGTGTGGGCGGGCAGGGCGCCGTCGAGGGACACGATGCCGTCGCGCAGCTGGAAGCGCACAAAGCACCGGCCGGCCAGCTCCTCAAGGAGCATCCGGTAGACCTCCTGCCGGTTGCGCTGCGGGGCGAGGCACACGGGGGCGCTGAAATGCAGCTGGATGCCGAGCTCCCCCGCGTCCTTGAAGCCGAAAACCACGGCGGTCCCCTTGCCGTCCATGATGCCGAGGCCTCCGTCCTCGTCCTCCTCGACGCTCACGGGCGCGATGGGAAACACCATGAGCGCCGCAAACAGCCGGCGCCGCAGATCTTGAATGATTTCCTGTGTGGACCCCTCGCCCGCCTCTTCCAACCAACCCATCGCGCGACCCTTTCGTTGGTGACGTCCAACCGGACGACGGCCCCCGCCCCGGTATTCATCCGGCCCGCTTTCCGCCCGGTATCCAGAACCCAGTGTATCCGGAAACCTTTCCGAATACCGGAAACATCGGGGACGTCTTTGCACCCGGAGGACGGGCCTCCCCGACGGCGTCACTTCGCCCTGCGCCGCGCCTTCGCG
>JAKPUV010001088.1 GCA_029554925.1 Candidatus Hydrogenedentota bacterium
CGTCATGGACGCCTTCCGCCGCTACCGCTGGCCCGGCAACGTCCGCGAGCTGGAGCACACCCTCGAGCAGGCCTTCATCCTCTCCAGCGCCCCGCGCCTCACGGCCGACGACCTCCCCGAAAAGCTGCGCACCCCCGCCCCACAGACCGGCGGGTTCCTCCTGCCCCCCGGCGGCCTCGTCATGGAGGACCTCGAGGAGGACCTCATCCGCCAGGCCCTCGACCGCTCCGGCGGCCGCATCAAGGAGGCCGCCGAACTCCTCGGCCTCACCTACAAAACCCTCCAGTACCGCCTCAAAAAGCACGACATAGACCGCACCGCCCCCGCCGCCGACGAGTGACCCCCGCCGGAAGGCGGCCGCCCCCCGGGGTTGAGGCCGAAGCCCGTTTCTGTACAATGGGGGAGGATACGCGCCCGCACGACCCGCACTTCGGCGAGGAGAAACTTCTCCGGAACGGCCGGGAACCGCGGCCGGATGCGGCGCGCAAACAGGGAGTGCCGAAAATGAAACACGCCGCGGCGATGCTGATCATTGCTATGGCCGTCCCCGGGGCGCTCGCCCCCGTCCGGGCGGCCGCCCAGGACAACGCGGCCCCCGTGGACATCGGGTCGCGCAGGGAGCTGTTCTGGGATGATGCCCTTCTTGACACCGCCCGGACAACCGCAGTCCTGACACTGCATCATCCCCGGCCGGCGGAGGTGGTCATGGTCTCCGACGAGCCCTGGGAGGGTGACGGCGGCGGGTACTACAACCTCCTCAACGACGACGGCCTCCACCGCATGTACTACCTCGCCGGACAGCAGATGAACGAGGACGGCACGCGCCTGAGCAGCCAGCCCATGGTCGTCTGCTACGCCGAAAGCCGCGACGGCAGGACCTGGGTCAAGCCCCGGCTGGGAATCTGCGACTTCCGAGGGATGCGGGAGAACAACATTCTGCTCGACGGGGGCGCCGCCCTCTTCGACAACTTCTCGGTGTTCAAGGACGCCAACCCCGCCTGCCCGCCGGAGGAGCGGTACAAGGGGGTGAGCGTGGACG
>JAKPUV010001092.1 GCA_029554925.1 Candidatus Hydrogenedentota bacterium
CCCTTCAGGTCGTCCAGATGTTCGTAGAGCCCCTCCAGGGAGCCGTACTGCGCCATGAGCTTCTGCGCCGTCTTGTCGCCGATCCCGCGCACGCCCGGCACGTTGTCCGCCGTGTCGCCGATGAGCGCGAGCGCGTCCACCACATGCGCGGGGTCCGTGCCACAACGCTCCCGCACCTCGTCCGGCCCGTACCAGACGCCGCTTTCCCCCTTGCCGGGGTCGAACGTCCGGACCCGGTCGGACACGAGCTGGAGCAGGTCCTTGTCGCCGCTGACCAGCACGGCCTCCAGGCCGGCGGCCTCGGCCCGCCGCGCCAGGGTGCCGATGACGTCGTCGGCCTCGACGCCGGGCACGCAGAGCAGGGGGAGGCTCATGTCGCGGACCACCTCGTGCATCCGGGGGAACTGCTCCTTCAGCTCGGGGGGTGTTTCCCGGCGGGTGGCCTTGTACTCGGGGAACAGCTCGTCGCGGAAGGTGGGGCCTGGGGCGTCGAAGACCACGGCGATGTGCGTGGGGTTGTGCTCCCGCAGCAGCTTCATCAGGATGCGCGTGAACCCGTACACGGCGTTGGTGGGCCGCCCCTCCTTGTCCGTCAGGCCGGCCTTGATGGCGTGGAACGACCGGAAGGCGAAGGCCATGGCGTCCACGAGAAAGATGCGCTCACCCATGCTTCGGTTCCTCCACCAGTTGGATGATCTCCGCGGCCGCGCGGGCCGAGGCACCCGGCCCGCCGAGCAGCTCCCGCACCTCCCGGAAGCCGTCGAGCATGGCCCGCCGCGCGGGCGAATCCGCCAGCAGCTCTTTCACCGCGGGCAGCAGGCGCTCCGGGGAGGCCTCCTGCTGCACGAACTCCGGCGCGACGCGCCGTCCCGCGAGCAGGTTGACGATGCCGATGTGCTCCACCTTCACCAGCCGCCGTGCGAGCTGGTAGGTGAGGGGGTTCATGCGGTAGACGATCACCAGGGGCACGCCGAAGAGGGCGGTCTCCAGGGTGGCCGTGCCCGAGGCCACCATGCAGCAGCGGGCCCGGGACAGCACCTCCGCCATGCCGCCGAC
>JAKPUV010000476.1 GCA_029554925.1 Candidatus Hydrogenedentota bacterium
CATAGGAGCCCTCCTGACGCCTCCAAACACCATCTCCGGAAAAACCATGTCGACCTTCCCGGCGGAGGTCGCCGCATGAGAAGCGAGTTCGCAAAGCGGAAGCTGGAGGGGGTTTCTCAACAGCTCCACAGTCACCATTTATTTGCCTCCTCATGGGGCTTGTGCTCCTTCTGGGTGCTTGCGCCAGCCCTTTTGTCTGCCGATGGGGAGGGGGCGGACGCGCTTTTTGAGGGTATTCTCGATGGACTCGAGGAAGGATTCGCTGCCGAGGGGGCGTCCGGTGCTGGTGGCGGCGCGGAGGGCCTGGTAGCCGGGGTTGTCGTGGAGGCATGCCTCCAGGGTTGCGCGCCATTCCTCGGGGGGGACGGGGGTTTCCCACGCGGCGGGGTCGAGGACGGGGTGGGGTTCTGCGAGGCCGCAGTGGGCGGCGGCGCTGGACCAGGGGTAGTCCCAGGCGCGGGCGGTCATGCCGGCGCGGACGGGGTTGAGCTCGACATAGGCGAGGGCGTTGTGGGTGGCGGCGGGGTCGAGGGGGCAGGAGTAGAAGCGGTTCTGCCAGAGGTGGCCGCTGCGGCGGTGGAGGCGGTTGATGCGCTGGGCGTGGAGGAAGTTGACGCGGCCGACGGCGCGGGCGAGGGCGGATTCGGACCCGGGCACGGCGATGAGGTGGATGTGGTTGGTCATGAGGCAGTAGCCGAGGACGCGCAGTCCGAAGCGCGCGGCCTGGCGGTGGAGCAGGCCGAGCCATTCGCTGCGGTCGTCGTCGGAGAAGAAGACGTCCTGCCGGTCGTTGCCGCGCTGGGTGACGTGGTGCGGGACGCCGGGGACGACGGTTCTTGCGCATCTGGGCATGGGTTTATGATAGCGGAGGGGGTGTGGGAATGCAATAGGGTTTAGGGTCTGGGGTTTAGGGTCTGGGGGACGGAGGAAGGGGGTTCTCACACGGAGGCGCGGAGGCGCGGAGAGTTGGGGGGGGAAGGAAAGGAAAAGACCCTGCGGGCGCGCGCAGTCCGGGGCCCCCCTCCAGGGGGGGGATTCGCGGGAGCGAACCGGGGGATGTTCCTCTCGTTCCCAAGTTTTACTTGGGAACGGGCTTGGGGGCAATGCTGCGCTTTGCATTTCCGCCGGTTTCCCCCGCCCGTGGCGCGCGCCGCAGCCATCGCGAAGCGGAGCTTCGCTGTCAAGTGCGTTCCCAAGTGAAACTTGGGAACGAGGAGGGGAGAGCAAGCCGGGCATGTCCCGGAGG
>JAKPUV010001108.1 GCA_029554925.1 Candidatus Hydrogenedentota bacterium
GTCCAGCAGCCCCTGCGCCCAGGCGGTGCGGGCATCGGGGGAGGGATCGCCGTCCGCCTCGTCCAGCAGGCCGGCGGGATCATCGGCGGCGGTCACCACGGCCAGCACCTCCTCCTGCTCCGTCACCACCCCCGCCGCGGAGAGGCGCGGTGCGGAGGGCAACGACACCAGAATGTCCGGCCGCGGCGACACGAGGAAACTGTCGTCCGCCGTGTCGGGGTCGAAGACGTCCAGCCGGACCACGGACGCGCCGCGCAGCATCGCGAAGCCTTCGAGGTCTTCAAGACCTGTCTCGCTTCCTGAATGCCACATTTCCCCCGCACCCACAACGTCGTACAGGTCGTCGGGCAGGGCGTTGTCATCGGCGTCCACGGCGGCCTCCTGAACGGACACGGCGAAGAAGAGGCGCTTTTCGAGGGTGTTCTGAAGGTCGTAATACAGGGACGCGCCGTCGGCGTCCCCGCTGAGGCCGTAGACGCTGCGGGAAACGGCGAGGGTGTCGAGGGCCCAGTTGGTGACGCCCTCCGCCCCCGTGTTCACAAAGGCGCGCAGGTCAAGGACTGCCAGATAGTCGGGCGGGGCCAGCGTGGACACACCCTGGGGCTGGCGGGGGCCGGCACCGTCGGGGTCCTGATACACCGGGAGGCCGTCATCGTCCAGCAAAACGCCTGCAACGCGCCCGAGCGGGCCCTCCCAGTAGGGGGTTCCATCGCCGTCCAAGCGGTAAGGGGAGCCTTCGGCGAGCGGATAGGCCACATGAAAAAGACGGTCGTTGAGCGGTATGCCCGCGGTGGCGGCGCGAACAGGCACGGGAACGGACGGGAAGACGCAGTCCACGGGGGTTTTCAGCACAAACGCGCCCTCGGCAGCCGGAGAAATGGGGGCCACCTCTGTGAGCGCCTTGTCCCCGGGAAGAAGGGTGTCCAGCAGGGAAAGGGTGGCGCCGGACTCCCCGAAGGGGCGGGCCTGGATGCCCGGAGCCTGAAGAACGGCCGCCGTCACACCGGCCAAGAGCGCGGCGCCAAGGGCCAGCGCGCGAAGGGGATGCGTCATCGTGTGTGTCTCCTGTCAGATGGCCCGCGGGCGGGGGCGGCTGCGGCCCGGCATTGCGCCCGGCACACGGCCTGAAAGTGTATACCACGCGGGAAAGGTTGGGTTCCCGGCCCGCGCCGCCGAATCCGGGGTCCAGTGTAGCACAACCCCGCTGAAAAGCGCCCTTCCTGAACGAAAAACGCGGGCGGGAGGCGTTTGCCTCCCGCCCGCGACAGGGTCGAGGGGGGGCCGTCAGCCCGTCACTATGCGGTGGCCGCGACGATGCCGCCAACCGCCGCCAGGGCGCCCAGGACGATCAGGATGATCAGCAGCCAGTTCGTCTTCGGCTTCGCGTACTCGTAGACGTCCGTGAGCGTGGCCGCGGGCGTGGTCGGATCGGCCTTCAGGTAGATCACGATGTCCACGACGCCGGTCTTCTTGCTCTTCGGCGTCTTGAACTCGAAGGCGTACTCGCTCTGGCCGGGCTTGCTGATGAACAGCTCCTCGGTGGCGGTGCCGCCCACGGTCTTGTTGAAGCACTTCGCGGAGGGCTTCAGCACGATGCGGTCGACATAGCCCAGACCGCCGCCCGGGGACACCAGGGTGAGCTGCGTGCCGCCCTTGCGGGTGCCCTTGCCGGTGCCGTTGACCGCCTCGCCGTCCACCTTCGCCAGGCGGATCTGCGCGGCGACCTCGTCGGGAAGCAGGGCGCCCTTGCGGAGGCTGAAGCCGTTGAGGCTGTACAGGCGGTTCTTCAGCACCTGGTCGGGCCGCGCCACATCGGCGGTTTCCTCCGTCATCGGCGCGTCCACCTCGGCGGCGAGCACTTCGGACTGGTACGCCACCACCTGCGGGTCAGTGTACGCCTCGCTGTTGCTGACGTAGTTGAACTGGCTCTCGATGCCGAACCACTTGAGGCCGGTGCGGACATCGCCGTAGGTGAGCTGCGCAAGCGGCAGCGGGAAGGTGAGCAACATGCCCGAAGCCGTCGGCACGCCGTCCGGATCCACCGCCGGGCCGAAGTCGATCAGGGCGTTCGCATCCTGCAGCCAGGGCACCTGCGCCTCGACCGGCGGCGTGGTGGCCTTGCCGGCGGGGTCGGTGTACAGGTGGACGCTGAAGTCGAAGCCGCCGCCGATGGTGCCCTCGTTGTCGCCGGGGGCGTCAATCAGGGCGCCGGACAGGGAGCCGGCCGGGACCGCGGCCGTGGTGGCCTTGGCCGCCGCCAGCTCAAGGCGCTGGTTGAGCACGATGCCGTACACCCGGCCCTGGGCCTCCAGCGGCGGGATGGTCAGCTCGGCCTGGGTGAGGTTGTCCACGCCCACGGTGACGCCGACGGTGTTGCCCGCAGCCGGATTGTTCAGGATGAAGGCCGTCAGGTTGCGGCCTTCGGCGTCCGTGGCGTAGCGCTTGTAGGTGAACGGCAGGGCGGCCGTCTCGGCGCCCTTGACGGCGACGATCTGGACCGGGACCAGGGCCGCGGTGCTGTTGTCGTCGGACGCCGGGATCAGCACGTCAACCGAGGTGCCGTCCGCCGCCGCGTTCCAGGTCGTGGCGGCCTTGCCGCCGACGGTGACCTGGGTGCCCAGCGTCAGGCCGGTACCGGTGAGTTCGGCCGTCACGCCGCCGAAGATCCACGCCTCGGCGGTGGAGATCCCGGTCAGGGTCAGCGGCACCACCGCGATGGGCGTGAACACCGCGCCGAC
>JAKPUV010000939.1 GCA_029554925.1 Candidatus Hydrogenedentota bacterium
CCTTTTTGGAGCAGGGCAATGGCGAAAAAGGACAAGGTGGTTCTGAACCGTTCGGAGGATTTCGCCTCCATCGAGGACGAGTTGTCGGAAGCGCTGGACCAGCTGGAGCAGGCGAACACCAGCGTGCTGGACCTGCTGGCCCGGGAGGCGCCCCCGGCGCCGGAACCCGCCGGCGACGGCACGGCGGAGCCGGCGGCCGAGGGCGGCGCGGCGACGCAGGCGGCCCCCGAACAGGCGTGACCACCCTCCCCGGGGTGAGGGGATAGAGGACACAACCGCAAACTCATGGACGCAGAACGCCTGCATGTGCTGCTGGCCGACCCCCATCTCCAGGGCGGGGGGCAGGTGCGCTACGTCTCCAGCCTCGCCCGCGAGCTGACCCGCTTCGGCCACACCGTCACCATCGCCTGCCGCCCGGGGAGCGTGCTGGAGGAGGCCGCCCGGGCCGCCGGCTGCGCGGCCCTGCCGGTTTTCCAGTTCCGGGGGGGCGTCCGGCCCGCGTCGTGGGCCAACGACCTGCGTCAGGCCGTCCGGTTCATCCGGAACGGCCGCCGCCCCGACATTCTCCATGTGAGCGGGTCGCAGGACCATTGGACCTTCGGCGTGGCCGACCGCCTGCTGGGGCGTCCGGTCTGCGTGGTGCGCACCCGCCACAACACCTACCGGGTGGCCGAAAACCTCCCCAACCGCATCCTCAACCGCCACTGGACGGACTACGAGATCGTTGTGTGCGAAATGGTCCGTCTCGGACTCTCGCGCCAGCGCACCTTCGACCCCGCCCACCTGTGCACCATCCACAACGGGGTGGACGCGGAGATGTTCCGCCCGGACCCCGCTTCCCGCGCGCGGATCCGGGCGGACTTTGGCTATGACGACACGCACATCGTGCTGGGGATCGTGGCGCGGCTCGTCAAGGCCAAGGGCCACGAGTACCTGTTTCGCGCCGTGGCCCAGCTGAAGAACGCCTGCCCGGAGCTCCGCGTGCTGGCGCTGGGGCAGGGCGAGCTGGAGCCGTACCTGCGGGAGCTGGCGGGGCGTCTGGGCATCGCCGACCGCATTCATTTCGCCGGATACCGCGATGACATGGCCGAATGCGTGCGCGCGGTGGACATCGGCGTGCAGCCGTCCGTGGACTGCGACACCTCGGCGTTCAGCCTGAAGGAGCTCATGGCCAGCGAGATTCCCGTGGTCGCCTCGGACTACGGCGGCCTGAAGGAGATCGTGTCCGACGGCGTGGAGGGGATCGTGGTCCGCGCGGGCACGGTGGACCCCCTCGCGGCGGCGCTGCGCCGCCTGATCGAGTCTCCGGAGTCGCGGGGGCGCATGGGCCGGTCAGGCCGCAGGCGCGTGCTGGCCGAGTTCACCCTGGAGGTCTTCGCCCGGCGCACCGAGCAGGCCTACCGCCGCGCCCTGGGCATCCACCGCCAGGGAAAGGCCCGCCTTCCCCGCTGAGGGGGCGCTGTCGTATAATCGCCCGGCCCGCAGACGGGACACGCCTGTCCGGCGGCAACCAAGGAATATCCGTTTCGTGAAGATTCTCCACCTGGACGAGCAGAAGGGCTGGCGGGGGGGCGAGCAGCAGGCCTCCTGGCTGGTGCGCGGCCTCGGCGCGCGGGGCCACGAGGTCTGGGTGGCCGGGCGTCCCGGCGGGGAGTTTGTGAACAGCCCCGCCCACGGCGACGTTGCCGGGCGCCTGCCCCTGCCGCTGCGCGGGGAGTGGGACCTCTTCAGCGCCCGCCGCATCGCCCGGTTTGTCCGCGAGCACGGCATAGACCTGATCCACGCCCACACCAGCCACGCCCACGGCATCGCCGCCCTGGCCAGGGGCGTCTTCAAGGCCCCGGCGAGGCTCGTGGTGTCGCGGCGGGTGAGTTTTCCCCCGGCGGGCCATTTCCTCAACCGGTGGAAATACGCCCAGCCCGACCGCATCCTCTGCGTGTCCCGCTGCGTCGCCCGGGTCATGCGCGACTGGGGCGCGCCGCCGCGCCAGCTCGAGGTGGTCCACAGCGCCGTGGACGCCGCGCGGGTGGCCGTGGAGCCCCTGCCGCGCGGCGAGCTGGGCGTGCCCGACGGCGCGCCCCTGCTGGTGTCTGCGGGCGCGCTGGTGGACCACAAGGACCACGCCAGCCTCCTGCGCGCCTTCGCGCGCGTCTCCGGGGAGTTCCCCGGCGCCTGGCTGGTCATCGCGGGGGGCGGCAAGCTCCGCGCTGACCTGGAGCGGCTGGCCGCCGAACTGGGCCTTGCGGACCGGGTCCGTTTTCTGGGCCACCGGCCCGACGCCCCGCGCATTATCCGCGCCGGGGACGTCTATGTCTCCTCCAGCACCTCCGAGGGGCTGGGCACCTCCATCCTCGAGGCGCTTGCCTCCGGCACCCCCGTGGTGGCGACCCGGGCGGGCGGCGCGGACGAGATGGTTATTCCCCACCGCACGGGCTGGCTGGTGCCCGTCAGCGACCCCGGAGCCCTGGCAGCCGCCGTGGCCGAATGCCTGCGGAAGCCGGAAGACGCCCGGATCATGGCGAAAACGGGCAGGGAGCTGGCCGAGGCCGCCTTCTCCGCCGAGAGAATGATCGAGGGCACTCTGGCGGTGTACACCCGGCTGCTGGACGGG
>JAKPUV010001126.1 GCA_029554925.1 Candidatus Hydrogenedentota bacterium
CCACCGGTCCTTTCTGGTCTGCATGCGCTACCTCCTGTAACGCTACAATCATATCATACTATAACGCCTAATGTCAAGGCCGGAGGCGCCCAATGGGGGTTTTTCAACAGCTCCACTGTGGCGCCTTTTTCGCGGCGGGTCTGGAAAGGCACAAATGGGAGGGGTTCCGAACAGCGCGGGCGGGCGCCCTACTCGGGAACCGACACCCGCGCGAGGGCCTCCTCCCACCAGGACCGGGGCAAGGGCCCGTCCAGGCTCTTGCGGGCCGTCTCGCCAGTGGCGCGGGAGAGGTCCAGCTCCTCCACCAGGACCTCCCCGTCGAAGATGGACGCCTCGCACAGGAGGTTGCCGTCGGGCGCGACGATGCGGCTCTGGCCGTGGGAGCCCTCCAGGGGGTCCAGACGCTGGGGCGTGTTGGCCTGCGCAATCCACACGTTGTTCTCCACGGCGCGCGCGCAGACCTGCGCCCGGTAGGGCGCCATCTTGCGCTCCTCCCCGATGCCGCTCTCGCAGGAGAGGTAGAAGACGAGCCGCGCCCCGCGGAGGACGGGCAGGCGCACAAGCTCGGGATAGCGGGAGTCGTGGCAGATGAGGGCGGAGCAGAGGTGGCCGTCCACGCGGAACAGGCCCATCCGGGCGCCGGGAACGGCCCAGGGCTTGTCGCCGCCGACCAGATGGATCTTCGGCTGACGGAACACGGTCCTCCCCTGGTCGTCCATCACGAGGGCCATGTTATACCGCTGTCCGTCCTCGTGCCAGGGGGTGCCGACGACGGCGTGGATGCCGTTTTCGGCGCAGGCGGCGGCGATGGCGTCCGCGGCGGCGGCCAGGTCCTCCTGCGAATACCGGGGGATGTCCTCCCGGAAGTACCCCGTGGTGGCGCATTCGGGGAACACAGCCACGCGCGCGCCCTGCCGCGCGCAGTCCGCCAGGTGGCGGCAGATGGCCGCCGTGTTCTCTTTCAGGTCGTGGCCGGAGTGCATCTGCACCACTGCCACGCGCAGGTGGCCGGGCCGCGACTGCCGCTGGTTGCCGCCGGGCA
>JAKPUV010000481.1 GCA_029554925.1 Candidatus Hydrogenedentota bacterium
CCTTTCGTTGTCCCCGAACGCCTGGGCCAGCGGGGCTAGGGCGCGTGTGTACATGGCCGCCGCGTAGAGGTTGAACGCGCACTGCTTGTGCGACGGCTTCTTGAACGCCAGATGGTCCATCCAGACCGTGGGGATGCCGAGGCCCTCCACCGGCAGCAGGCCGTCGCCCCCGCGCAGCGCGGCGAGGTAGTCCGCAAACCGCAGCAGGCGCGGATACGCCTCCGCCACCCCGTCGCGGTCCCCCGTCTCCAGATAATGGTTCCAGCAGTCGAAAACAAAGCCGACGCCGTGGTCGAGAAGGGGCCCCCAGTAAGCCCCCTGAATCTGTTTCTGCTGGACCCGGGCCAGCCGGTCGAAGGCCGGCCAGCAGTCCATGAAGTATCCCTCCGGCGACTGCCCCTCGCTGAACGTGCGCAGGAAGCGCCGAGGAAGGCGGGTCTCGCCGAAGGTTTGGCGGATGGCAAACAGTTGCGGGCTCCCGTCGCCGCTGTACTGCTGCCGCTCGCGGCCCATGCCGTCCACCGCCACGTCCAGCGCGCTGTTGTTCAGCGTGTTCACGGTGGCGTCAAACAACCGCTGAAGCGCCGGATCGGAGCATTTCACCCGCGCGGGGTTGGGCCAGGGAAACAGACGCCGCCGCGCCCCGACCGCCGAGACGGTGACGGGGCGGTTCGCGTTGCGCACATGAATCTGTATCCATCGGAAGGACTCGTAGTCGAAGGGTTCAAAGGTGTTGACCCCTTCCCGGCAGATGAACCGGCTCCAGGCGTAGAAATGCGTGTCGAGCCACGCGGGCCCGTCCGGGGTGTGGGATTCCTGCACCATCAGCTCCACCACGGCGCCCTCCGGCGCGTCAATGGTGAACCGCGGCCAGCCGACGATGTGCTCATTGAACTCATAGGTGGCAAAGACACCCTCCCGGTCTCCGCTGGCGGGGAGCACGGTCGTGTCCCCCGCCGTCTCCGCGACGGGGGTCTCGTCCACCGTGTACGCGCCGGGCACCCGCATGTCAAACCAGTCCCGCGGGTCCCGGTGCCAGAGAATCCGCCCGGAATCGGCCAGCCCCCTCGCGGACACCAGCGGCTCCGTGATCGGCGGGATTTCACGGACACGCAGGGACGCGTCCTCCTCCCGGACCCGGTCCAGGAGATCGTTGCCGTCGTAATGGCTGCATGCGGCGGGTTTGTCCGGCGGGCATTTCAGCGGCATGGCGGGGCACCACTCGTCCCCGGGAACATAGCCGGGGGTGTCCCAGCCCTCCGGATGAAGACGGGCGTCATACTCCTCCTGAAGCGCCCGGAGAAACCAGCGCTTGTGTTGTCCCGGGGGGTGCGCCCGGTCAATCATGCAGCGCCAGTCCCCGTCGGACACCACGGTCTGCGTGGTCCCGTCGGCAAACTCCAGCACGAGATGGAAAATCACTCCGGGTTTTCCCGCCGGCCAGGTGCCGTCGCCCAGACCGTAGTACAGCGCCTCCACCCCCAGCACGTTTTTCCCCGGGGTGAGCAGCGCCGTGACATCCACGGGATCCGCGTCAAGCTGGCGGGGGTCGCAGGGCGCGGGACCCCACTGGACCCGCTTTCCGTTGACCGTCAGCCGGTAGCGGCTGTCCGCCGAAATCCACCCGCGCGCCCGCACCGGGGCGGAATCCAGGTTAATTTCCCGGCGAAACAGGACAAAGGTGTTCGAAAGGGTCCGGGTGGAGGGCATCCACACCCATTGCGCCGGGGCCAGATCGAGAGGGCGGGAACGCCAGTCACTGTGTTCAAACGTGTGCGCCCCCCAGGTGTCCCATGCCAGAGCCTGCTGAAGATGCGCGGGCGCGGCCGCCCCTGCGGCGAACTGGCTGATCATCAGAAGCAGGACTGTCATGGCTGGTTCCCCGGCGCCTGTGTGCCGGGGAAGACTATATCACGCACCGGCGCGCTTGAAAAGCGCGGAGACGCCCGGTATCGTATGGGGGCGACGCGACGCGCCCCCCCGGAGGACCGTAACCGACCGGGAAAAAGCGCCCAACCATCGGAGTAAGATCAATGAAGCCCGTTTTCACACGTGTCCTGCCCGCGCTCCTGCTCGTTTCACTGGTTGCCGCCGCCGCCCCGGACGGCGCGAAGCGCGTCTCCCTTTTCAACGGCAAGGACCTCACCGGGTGGACCGTGGAAAAGTGCGAGGCCGCCGTGGACAACGGCGACATCCTGATCCAGGACGGGAACGGGCTGGTGCAGTCCGAGAAAATGTACGCCGACTTCGTGCTCGAGTTCGAATGGAAGGCGCTGGCGGAGGACAACTGGGACAGCGGCGTCTACTTCCGCTACGATTCCGTTCCGAAGAACAAGGTCTGGCCGCCGAAGTACCAGGCCAACCTGCGCAAGGGCATGGAGGGCAACGTGGAGGGGATCGAGGGCGCGAAGAGCGAGGGGCTCATCAAGGCCCATGAGTGGAACACCTTCAAGTTCACTGTGAAGGGCGACGCCGCCGAGATGGAAATCAACGGGAAGCCCGCCTGGAAGGGAAAGGGGCTCGAAGGCCCCGCCAGCGGCTTCATCGCCTTCCAGGCTGAAGTGCCCACCGGCGGCCAGCACCGCTTCCGCAACATCTTCATCACCGAACTGAAGTAGGGAAAAAGGCAAACACATGAAACGCGCATCGTCCCTCTCCACGCGTCGGCTTTTCGCCGGCGCGCCTGTGCTGGCCGCGCTGGCGGTCCTCTGCCTCGCCGCCACCGCGCAGCCGCCCGTCCAGACCGGAGCCGGCCACCGCTTTGCCTGCACGGACTACTCGGGGAACAAGGTGTTCCTTGTCGGCGCGGACGGAAAGGTGGAGTGGGAGTACGCCACGGGCACCTGCAACGACCTGTGGGCGCTGCCGAACGGCAACCTCCTCTTCAACACCGGCCACGGCGTGCTGGAGGTGGACCGGGACAAGAAGACCGTCTTCTCCTACGAGTCCAAGAGCGAGGTGTACGCGTGCCAGCGCCTGGAGAACGGGAACACCTTCGTGGGCGAGTGCAACGCCGGCCGCCTCATTGAGGTGGACCCCGCCGGCGCCGTCGTGTTCGAGCTGCGCATCCTGCCCGAGGGCAAGGACGGCGGCCACGCCTACATGCGCAACGCCCGCAAGCTCGCCAACGGCAACTACCTCGTCTGCCTCTATGCCGAAGAGGTGGTGCGCGAGTACGATCCCAAAGGGGCCGTGGTCGCCGAAATCCCCGCCGCCGGCGGCCCCCACAGCGCCGTCCGGCTGGACAACGGCCACACGCTGGTCGCCTGCGGCGACATGAAAAAGGAGGCGTGGTTCTTCGAGGTGGACCGGGACGGAAAGGTTGTCTGGAAAATCACCCACGACGAGCTGCCCGGCATCTCCCTGAAGTTCCTGACGGGCTTCCACCGCCTGCCCAACGGCAACACGGTCCTCTCCAACTGGGTCGGCCACGGGGAGTTTGGCAAGGCCCCCCACATCATCGAGGTCACCCCCGACAAGAAGGTTGTCTGGACCTTCCAGGACCACGCCACCATGAAGACCGTCTCCAGCGTCCAGGTGCTTGACGTCCCCGGCAACCCGCTCAAGGGCGAAGTCCTTCACTGATCATGCCTACGGAGAGTCCGACCATGCTTTCACGACGCGCGTTCATGCAACAGGCCGCCGCAGGCGCGACCGCCGCGCTGGCCGCCGCCGCCACCCGCAATTCCGTCCGCGCCGAGGCCCAGCGCCCCAACATTGTCTGGATCTACAGCGACGACCACGCCCAGAAGGCCGTCAGCGCCTACGGCGGCCCCCTGAGCACGATCGCGCCCACGCCGAACATTGACCGCATCGCCCAGAACGGCGTCATCTTCCGGAACAGTTTCGTCACCAACTCCCTGTGCGGCCCCTGCCGCGCGGTGATCCTCACGGGGCTCCACAGCCACCTGAACGGGTTCCGCCAAAACGGCGACCGCTTCGACGGCAGCCAGCAGACCTTCCCGAAACTGCTCCAGCAGGCGGGCTACCAGACCGCCGTCTACGGCAAATGGCACCTGGAAACGGACCCCACCGGATTCGACGCCTGGGAAATCCTCCCCGGCCAGGGCTGCTACTACAATCCGGACTTCCAGTCCGCGCAGGGCACCAAACGCGAACCGGGCTATGTCACGGACATCATCACGGACAAGGCCCTCGACTGGATGCAGAACCGGCGGGATCCCCGGAAGCCGTTCATGGTGATGATCCAGCACAAGGCCCCCCACCGCGAATGGGAGCCCGGCCCCGACCATCTCAACGACTTCAACGACGTCGAGTTCCCCGAGCCGCCCACCCTGTTCGACGACTACGCGGGCCGCGGCACCGCCGCCCGCGAGCAGGACATGTCCATCGAAAAGACCATGCGCATAACCTCCGACCTCAAGGTGTGGGGGGATGAAATCCCCAAGGAGGACATGGGCTCGTGGAAGCGCACCTGCGGGCGCATGACGGGGGAGCAGCGCGCCGCCTGGGACGCCGCCTATGCCCGCCGGATAGGGGAGTATGAAACGGGCAACCTCCAGGGCGAGGCGCTGGTCCGCTGGAAATACCAGCAGTACATGAAAGACTACCTGCGGTGCGTCCGCTCGGTGGATGACAACGTCGGCAGGGTCCTCGACTATCTCGAGAAAACCGGCCTCGACAAGAACACCGTTGTCTTCTACTCCTCCGACCAGAGCTTCTACCTCGGCGAGCACGGCTGGTTCGACAAGCGCTTCATCTACGAGGAGTCCTTCCGGACGCCCTTGGTCGCCCAGTGGCCCGGCGTCATCCAGCCCGGCTCCAGCGCCGGCAGCCTGGTCCAGAACCTTGACATGGCCGGGACCTTCCTCGCCATCGCGGGCGTGCCGGTGCCAGAAACCATGCAGGGCCTCAGCCTTGTTCCCCTGATGAAGGGCGAACAGCCCGCGGACTGGCGCACCTCCCTCTATTACCAGTACTTCGAGGGGGAGGGCAAGGTGCACAACGTCTACAAGCACTACGGCGTGCGCACCGACCGCTATAAACTCGCCCACTTCCACACCCTCGGCGAGTGGGAGTTCTACGACCTCGAAAAAGACCCCCAGGAAATGCAGAACCAGTACGCCAACCCGGACTATGCGGACCAGGTCGCCGCGCTGAAGACGGAGCTCGCCCGGCTCCGCGAACAGTACCGCGTGCCCGAAGAGGAAACCGCCAAATAATCCCCGGCGGGAGGGCTCACTGCTTCGGCCCGGAAAGACGCGCCAGCAGGAATGTCTCCGGCGGCAGCTCACACCCCGTCGTCTCCGTCCACGCCCGCGTCTCGGGACCGGAGGCGCCGTTGCGGCCAAAGGCGCTGACCTCCGCCTTCTCCAGGGGAACCGCGCCCGCCGGGATCCCGCGCAACGTGACCTTTCGCGCCGCATCGGCCCGGTTCACCAACAGCAAGTTCACGCCCCCGCCGTCCGGCGGCACCAGCGCCACGCCGTCCACCTCGGGATCGTCCGACACACCGGGATGCGCCCGCGCGCCGCGCGGCGCTCCCCGGCACACCAGCGACCAGGCCTCCCCGGAGGGGCGCATGCGCCACGCCTCGTCGGCATAGGCCATGAGGTTCGTCTTCATCAGCCCGCCGTTGCTCCCGTCCTCGGGGTTCCCGTCGTAATAGTACTGGTCGTGCAACCCCCAGAACAGGGCCCCCGTCATGCCCTCGTTCAGCCCAAGCAGGGCGAACTGGGCGACGCAGAATCCGCGCTCGAAGGTCTCGATATCCGTGGCCGTGTAGGCCCCCTGGACATGCCGGGTGCCCAGCTCGTTGACGCAGAAGGGAAGGTCGCCGCATCCCACCACCCGGTCGCGCACCCAGGCCCGCATGGCGGGCGCATAGCCGGGGTCCTCGCAGGAGAACACATAGCTGTGGGCGTTCAACCGGTCCGACACCCCGCCAAGGGCTGCGGCGGTCTGCTGGAGCCATCCCCGGTGCCCGCTGTCATCGGCGAGGTCCAGTTCCAGCCGGTCGCGCAGCCCCTCGCGGACCAGCCGCGCATGGATCGCCCGGCACACCTCCGCATAATGCCCGAAGTCCACCCGGTTCTCGTCGTTCAGATAGGTCCAGTCCGGCTCGTTCATGAAGGTGAACGCGTCTATGCAGGCGTAGCCCTTGTCCGCCACGAGGTGCCGGAGGACGGCGGCAACGTTCTCCGCGCACTCCGCCGCGTCGTTCGGCGCGGAGCACCACTGCTTCGATCCGGCAAAGCCCAGCCAGTAGGGCTTCCCGCCGGCAACCCGCGCAGGGGCGCACCACCAGGTGAGCGTGACCCGGATGCCCGACTCCTGGCAGAAGTCGAGCTGGCGGCGCAGCGAACGCATCTGCTCGCTGTCCCAGGTGAACGCCGCGCCGTCCGCAACCCCCGGGTCGGCGTTGTCATTCTCCGGCTCGTACCAGTCCGGCAGCACCGCCGTGCGCACCCGGGACACCCCCATGCCGCGGATGCGGTCCATCAGCGTCCGCCACGCCGCCTCATCACAGCCGCGCCGCCCGTTGCGCTCGGTCCAGAAATGCGGGTCCCATTCCCCGCCAAAGCCCGACACCGGGTGCCGGTTCGCCTGCTCCGAGAAGGTCACCGTGACCGGGCCGCGCGCCTCCTGCGCCCAAGAAGCCGCATGCAGCGCCGCCCCAAGCGCCAGAACCGCTACGAGAAAACCGCTGTTAAGAAACCTGCTCATGCCTGCTCCATCCTTTGGGTAGGCCCCTATCGTACCGACCAGCGGCGGAAAATGCCACACCGTGTACTGTGCCCAGCCCGCGGGAAAGACGTGTGGAGGCCGACGCGGCGGCGGGCACGAGATGGCGTCGCTTCGCTCGCCATGACGGGTTGGACGACGGCCTTGTGATGACTTGGGTGTCAAGGCGTCATGGCGAGCCCCTGACCGCCGGAGGCGGGGATTCTACCCATGAAGTTATGTATGCGAGAGTTCTTTCCTCAGTTGCGTAACACAAGTTCTGCAAAAAGGTTCGTGATGTTCTGGTCTTTACTCCTTCGCGGGAACACGTTTTCCTCGGTCCAGTCCCCATCCCGCAGCGTAGGGACCGGACCCCGCAGGGCGTAGCCCGGAGGGGGCAGGG
>JAKPUV010001152.1 GCA_029554925.1 Candidatus Hydrogenedentota bacterium
CACATCCACCACCACGGCCTGATGATGGCCTTCAAGGTGGACGGCACGGACTTCTGGTCCGAGGTGCCCGAGGGCGGGAAGCAGGTGCGCACGGCGCTGGAGAAGCGCGCCGATGGGCTGGTGGAAAACCTTGACTGGACCGCCCCTGACGGGACGGTGCTGCTGAAGGAGACCCGCACCCTGCGCGCTTCGCGTCAAGACGGCCACACCCTGCTCGACTGGACCTCGGAGTTTTCCCTGCCCGCGGGGCGGGACACGACGGTCATCACGGGGTCGCACTACCACGGCCTGGGCATGCGCTTCATTAAACAGATGGACACGCAGGGCCCGTTCTTCAACGAATCGGGCCGGGACGGCGAACTGATCCGCGGCGACGAGCGCAACACGCGCGCAGACTGGTGCGCCTACACGGCGGAGATCAAGGGAAAACCCGTGACGGCCGCCATGTTCGACCATCCGGACAACTTCCGCCCCGCCACCTGGTTCACCATGTCCCAGGGCTTCGCCTACCTCTCGGCCACGGTGAACGTCTGGCGCGACCCGCTCACCCTTTCCAAGGACGCGCCCCTGAAACTGCGCTACGCCGTCGCGCTGTGGGACGGCAAGACCCCGCCGGAGGCCGTGGCCGCCGCGTGGGCCAACTGGACAAAATGAGGGCCGCCCCCCGCGGCCGGACGACACAGGCAACGCAACCCAGGAGACTTCCGCGATGAACCCCGTCCAAGGCAGTGAACCCACCCGCAGGGCCTTCCTCCAGCACGCGACCCTGGCCGCGGCGGCGGCCGCCGCCGTCCTGCCCACGAGCGCCCACGCGAAGACCAAGGCCAACGACACCCTCGGCATCGGCCTGATCGGCTGCGGCGGCCGCATGGGCGGCCACGCGGCCTCCTACGACTACGTCAAGAAGCAGGGCGTGAACGTGCGCATCGTGGCGGTGTGCGACACCTACCGCCCCCGCATGGAGCGCATGGGCAAGAAGTACGGCGCGAAGATGTACATGGACCACCGCGAGCTGCTGGCGGACCCCGACGTGGACGCCGTGAGCATCGCCACCCCGGACCACCTGCACGGCTACCAGGCCATTGACGCGATGAAGGCGGGCAAGGGCGTGTACTGCGAGAAGCCCGTCACGCACTGGCGCCAGTTCGAGCTGACGAAGGAGCTGGCCCGCGTCGCGAAGGAGACCGGCTGCGTCTTCCAGCTCGGCTCCCAGGGCATGTCGGACCCCGCGTGGGCCAAGATGCGCGAGCTGGTGCAGCAGGGGCTCATCGGCCAGCCGATCCACGCCGAGTGCGGCTATTTCCGCGTGGGCGACTGGGGCGAGCGCGGCATGCCCATTGACGACGAGAACGCGCAGCCCGGCCCCGACCTCAACTGGGAGGCCTTCCTGGGCGACGCGCCGAAGCGCCCCTTCGACGTGAGCCGCTATTTCCGCTGGCGCATGTACGAGGACTACTCCGGCGGCCCGTCCACGGACCTGTTCCCCCACTCCTTCACGCCCGTGGCCAGCATCCTGTCCCTCGGCATGCCCAGGCGCGTCGTCGCCGTCGGCGGCAAGTACCGCTACAGCGACCGCGAGGTCCCCGACACCTACAACACCCTGGTCGAGTACGCCGACGGGCTCGTGGTGGCGATCCTGGGCACCCAGGGCAACGACTACCAGGCCACCGGCGGCCGCGGCGCGGGCGGCCGGATCCCCGTGATCCGCGGGTGGGACGGCACCCTCACGGTGAAGGACAACGACATCCTGTTCATCCCCGCCGAGGGCGCGAAGAAGGACCCGCAGACCATCCCCGTGGGCGGCGGCGAGGACACGCAGCAGTACTTCATGGACTTCGTGCAGCACTGCCTCGCGAAGGACCCCAACACCGCGAGCGGCCCCGAGATGGCCCTGCACGTGCAGACGGCGCTCCAGATGGGCGTCATGGCCCAGCGCGAGGGCAAGGCCGTGGACTTCGACCCCTACACCCAGACCTTCCAGCCCGCCTGAAAAACCCGCTGAAAACACCCCGGGCGGGGGACGCGGCCGCGTCCCCCGCCCGGTTCATTTCCGGCGCCGAAACGCCTCAGTCCCGCAGGGCGGGTTCGGCGTGGAGGCGCAGTCCAAGGGCGGCGACCACCTTGAGAATGGTGTCAAAGCTTGGGACCCGCTCTCCGGAAAGCGCCTTGTAAAGGCTCTCCCGGGAAAGACCCGCATCGCTCGCCACCTGGCCCATGCCGCGGGCGCGGGCGATGGTGCCCAGCGCCCGCGCCACAAACGCGGCGTCGCCGCCGGACTCCTCAAGGGACGCCTCCAGATAAGCCGCCATCTCCTCCGGGGTGCCAAGATGCTC
>JAKPUV010000484.1 GCA_029554925.1 Candidatus Hydrogenedentota bacterium
CCCTGCCCCCGGGCGCGGCGCCCCGCCAGCGGCGCGCCGCCCTCGCCGCCGCCACGGCGGGGAACGGCCCCGTGGAGTCCTGGCCCTGGATGCCCCTGCGCACCGGAAACGACGCGGGGGACGACCGCGTCTTCTATGCCTACGCGCCGGGCGGCAAGCGCGAGACCCTCGTGGCCCTGCGCCGGACGGCGGCCGTCGCCGGCGGCACCGAAATGCGCCTCTCCCCCGCGCGGCGCTATCCCGGATTTCTCGCGGAACCCGAGGGCGCGGCGGACTTCGACGGCGACGGCAACACCGACCTCGTCCTGTGGAATGTCAGGCCGCCCGTGCCCACGGTCGGCGCCGTCGGCCGCGCCCTCGCGGGCGGGGAATGGCCGGTGCGCATCGCCCTGCACGTCTTTGACGACGCGGCGGGGAAATACGGGGTCAAGCCCTGGAAGGCCGCCGGAGTGTCCACGGACGCCCAGTGGCTGCTGGACGGGGCGCGGGGCCCCGTCCGCGAACTGCGCGCCCTCGACTTCAACGGCGACCACCGCACCGACCTCGCCTTCCTGTGCGGGGCGGACACCTTCTGCCTCTGGCCCTCGCGGGGCGCGGGATTTTCGTCCGCCATCGAGACGCTGCCCCTCCCCTGCCCCGTCGCCAACGTGGTCATGACGGCGGATCTGGACGCGGAGGAGGGGGCCCTGGCCGTCCTGCGCGGCGACCGCGCGCTGGTCGTCGTCTCCAGCCGCTGACACGCCCACACCCGGGTGTTGACATGGCTCCTCCGCGCGGGTAGAATAAGGAAAAATTTCTTCAATCAGGAGCCAGCACATGAACCTCAAGGGACACCAGCGCGCGGTGCCGGAGCCCACCCGCCGGCGGCTCCCCGTCTACCACCACATGCTCAGGCAGTGCCTCGACGGCGGCATGGAGACCGTGTCGTGCAGCCAGATCGCCGACGAGCTCCACTACGACCCCACGCAGATCCGCAAGGACCTCGCCGTCACGGGGATCAAGGGCCGCCCGAAGGTCGGCTACGATTTGGCCGAACTGGTGGAGGCGGTGGAAACCTTTCTGGGGTGGAACAGCACGCGCAAGGCCTTTCTCGCGGGGGCGGGGCACCTCGGCTCGGCGCTCGTGGGCTACGGACGCTTCAACCGCTACGGGCTGGAGATCGTGGCCGCCTTCGACAGGGACCCCGCCCGCATCGGCAAGAAGGTGCACGACCGGGAGGTGCTTCCCATCACCAAGCTCCCCAACCTCGCCCGCCGGATGCACGTCCTGATCGGCATCATCACCGTGCCCGCCCCGGCGGCCCAGGAGGTGGCCGACCTCATGGTGCAGGGAGGCATCCGCGCCATCTGGAACTTCGCGCCCATCCGCATCGAGGCGCCGGACGGCGTGATCGTCCAGAACGAGGACCTCTACGCCACGCTCGGCGTGCTCCTCCAGCGGCTCAACACCACCCTCCGCGAGGGATAGGCGCGGCGGGGGTCACCCCCCGGCGCTCTGGATGAAGAGGTAGCGCGGCGAGCCGCCGGTCTCCAGGCGGACCACGCCGCCCTCCCGGTCCACCTCCAGCACCCTGCCGTGCAGGTCAAGGGCGGTGACGGTGTCGGATTCCGCCAGCCCCTCGAGGGTGAACACGCGGCCCCGGCGCGAGGCCAGGGGATCGTTTTCCGGATATTCGGCGCCGGCCCAGGCGGCCCAGAGGGTCAGGCCCCCCTCCTTCTCGAAGCGGACCGCCTCCACCCCTCCGCCCTGGAAACGCTCTTGGACCCAGGCGCCCTCCAGCAGGCCCGCGAGCACCCCCACCACCCGCAGGGACGGCTTGGGTTCGAGGTCATGGTAGAGCATCCCCCAGTGGTGCTCCTTTTCGAGGGGGTCCACCCCGTCGTCCACGAAGTCGTAGCTGAGGACGTTTTCGATCCCGGCGGCGAACTGGGACAGGTACATGCGGACGAGCAGCCCGGGCTGCTCCTCCACGGCCACCCCGGCGTCGCAGGTGCTGTGGCCGCACTCCGTGGACCACAGGGGGACGTTCCAGCCGGCCTCCGCCAGTTGGCGCCGGAGCGCGCAGACGTCGCCGGGCTCGTCGGAGCGGTCCCAGGGACTCTCGCCGGAGTAGGGGTGGATGGAGACGATGTCGCAGGCGCCGGGTCCGGCGGCGGCGAGGGCGCGCATCAGAAACGCGCGGTCGTCGCGGCCGCATCCGGAGATGGCGCCGCCGACCACCCGGATCTGCGGGTCCACGGCGCGCAGGGCGTCGGCGGTGGCGCGCAGCAGCAGCCCGTAGGCCTCGGGGTCGGGCGTTCCGCGCCAGAACTTCCCGAGGTTGGGCTCGTTCCACACCTCCCAATGCGTGATGACGCCCCGGTAGCGCTCCGCCATGAAGGCGGCGTACCGGGCGAAGTCGGCGCGCTGGGTGTCCGTCGAGGGCGCCCCGCCGCCGGTGGACCACTCGACGCCGTAGTCCAGCAGGCCGAGAATCTGGATGCCCGCCGCCGCGAGCCGCACCACCCGGGCGTCGTGGCGCTCCAGCAGGCTCTCGCTGTATTGCCCCGGCTCGGGCTCGATGCCCTCCCACAGGAACTCCTCGCGCGTCCAGTGGAGCCCGGCCTCCGCGGCCAGGGCCACGATGGTGTCGCGGCGGCCCCGGTCGAACAGGGTGCGGTCGAGGTAGATCCCCGACCCGACGGCCACGGGGTGCGGCGTGACGGGTTCGCGGGGGCAGCATCCGGTCCAGAGGGCGGCGCACGCGAGCGCGAGCGCCAGGGGGGTCCATTTCAGCGTCACCATTCTTCGTCCTCCTCGTCGTCAATGCCGGGCACATAGGTCGTCTCGTCGTCGAGCGCCTCCTCCCAGGAGAGCACGGGCTCGCGATGGCGGCGTCCGGCGGCCTCCTCGCGCTCCCACTGGTCGAGCACCTCGCGGTCGCGGCGGCGCTTGCGGAACCAGACAATGATGACCAGAAAGGCCGCGGGCGTGAAAAAGGAACCCGAGGCCAGCACCCCGATGAGCGCCACATACCACAGGGAGCGGTGGTACCCGTCCCAGAACTCGGCCACGGTCATGCCGGCGTGGCGGTGCAGGGCGTCGGGGAAGGGCATGTCGCGCAGGGCCAGCACGAGCGCCCAGAACCCCTCCTCGCCGAGGCGGCGGTGCAGGTGGCGCGTCATCGAGAGGGCCTGCGCGTAGGCGTCGTTGAACTCCCGCTCCTCCCCCGGCGTCATGAAGGCCATGTCGAGGTCGCGGTAGGGAATGATGCGCCCCTCCAGGAACATCTGGGCCACCGCGACGGGCGAGGCGATCTGGTACTCCCGCGAGAGGTGCATGGCCACCCCCTCGTTGAGCCAGTTAGGCATGAGCGCGTCGTCCACATTCCGCGCGAGGAGGATGTGGACCAGCTCGTGGCGGAGGGTCGTGCCGAAGTCGCCCGCGCCCCCCCCGGCCCGCAGTGTCGGCGGGCGCACCACCATGAGCCCCTCGGACGGCCGCGCCAGCCCGCTCACCTGCCCCGGCAGGAAACTGCGCGCGTGCTTCTGGAACTCCGCCGCCGTCGGCGCCACCAGCACGCGCACGGGCGCGTCCCCCACGGGCAGGCGGTGCGCCACGGACTGGGCGAACTCGGTGAGGACGGCCAGGGCCGCGCGCGCGTGGGACTCGTCCTCGGGCGCGTGTGCCACGACAAAGGGCCCCTGCGTGAGGGTGTTCAGGGAAAGCTCCGCCGGGGCGGCCCGGCACAGCGCCAGCGCCGCCGCAACGGGGACCAGCAGGTGGAGACGGGCGGAGAGCATGCCCCCATGATACCGCAAGGCGCTACTCCCGCCCTTCGGGGGCGTCCTTCGCGGGGGCGGGGCGGCTTTCGAGCATGAGGTCGTCGAGGACCAGCAGGCGCTCGAACCAGATCATGAGGAGGGTGCAGAGGTAGCGGCGGCCCATCTCGCGCAGGCGCAGGTTGGACTGGCCCCAGGTGCGCCCGTACCACCGGATCGGGATTTCGGCGATGCGGTAGCGGCGGATGAGGCAGGACAGGGACATCTCGATGGTGATGTTGAAGTGCGCGGCCTGGAGCGGGCTGATGCTCTCGATCACATGGCGGCGGTAGGCCTTGAAGGCGTTCGTGAGGTCGTTGAACCGCGTCACGAAAAGGAGCTGCATCGCCTTGTTGACCAGCCGGTTCGCGTAGAGCTTGACCGGCGGGTACTGGACCACCTCGCTGCCCGGGCGGAACCGGGAGCCGAAGACGGCGTCATAGCCCTCCTCCAGCTTGCGGTAGCAGGCGACCACGTCGCGCGGGTCGTCGCTGCTGTCCGCCATGACCACCGCCAGCGCGTCGCCCCGATAATGGCGCAGGCCGCAGCGGACGGCGCGGCCCAGGCCGCCCGGCGGCGTGTTGTGGACGAGGTGGATTTCCGGGATCTCGCCGCAGAGCCCCTGGACCACCGCCGCCGTGTCGTCCCGGCTGTTGTCGTTCACGACCAGCAGCTCGAAGGGAATCCCCTCCCCCCGGAGGGCGGCGGCCAGGGACCGCATCGTCGGGGGCAGGTTCTTGGACTCGTTGTAGGCCGGCACCAGCACGCTGTAGAGCAGGGTGTTGCGGGGGACCGGCCCGGACGCGTCAGATGCGGGTTTGGAGGCCGGCATGGATCTCCTCCAGGATGCCCCGGACATCGTACTGGTACCGCCAGCCGGGGTAGTCGCTCTGGAATCGGCGGGTGTCGCTGATCCACCAGATGTGGTCGCCGATGCGGTTGTCGTCGAGGTAGACGGTGTCCATGGGCTTGCCGGCGATCTCGCCGCACAGGGTGATGGCCTCCTGCATGGAGCAGTTGCTGTGGCGGCCGCCGCCGATGTTGTACACCGCCCCCGCCCGCGGCGCGCGCGCCACCTCCAGGAAGCAGCGGACCAGGTCGGCCGCGTGGATGTTGTCGCGCACCTGCTTGCCCTTGTAGCCGAAGATGCGGTACTGCTGGCCCGTCATGGCGCACCTCATCAGGTACGCCAGGAACCCGTGCAGCTCGGCGCCGCTGTGGCCCGGCCCCGTGAGGCAGCCGCCGCGGAACACGGCGGTCTTCATGCCGAAATAGCGCCCGTACTCCTGCACCAGCACGTCCGCCGCCACCTTGGACGCGCCGAACAGGGAGTGCTTGGTCTGGTCGATGGACATGGTCTCGTCAATGCCGTGCGCCGCGTAGGGGTGCGACGGGTCCACCTCCCACCGGGTCTCCAGCTCGACAAGGGGGAGCCGGTTCGGCGTGTCGCCGTAGACCTTGTTGGTGGAGGTGAAGATGAACACGGCCTCCGGCGCGCGGAGGCGGACCGTCTCCAGGAGGTTCAGCGTGCCCGTGGCGTTCACCGAGAAGTCGGTGAAGGGCTCCTTGGCCGCCCAGTCGTGGCTCGGCTGGGCCGCCGTGTGGACCACCGCCGCGATGTCCCCCGCGTATTCGCCGAAAATGCGGTCGAGCGCGTCCAGGTCGCGGATGTCGGCGTTGTGGTGGCGGTAGCCCGGGCACTCCTCCGCCAGCCGCTCCGCCGCCCATTTCGTGGAGGCGTCGGGGCCGAAGAAATAGGCCCGCAGGTCGTTGTCCACCCCCGCGACCGTGTGCCCCGCGCGGGAGAACTGCCGCACGGTCTCCGCCCCCACCAACCCCCCCGATCCGGTCACGATTACAACGCTCATCGTATCTCCAGTGCTGCCTGGCCCGCCCCCGGGCACGGCGGATCCTTTCGAGTTAACACCGGACGCATCATACCCCATCCCTTCGGGAATCTGTCAACTGGGCGTCCCCCTGTGGAAAAGGCCCGGCCCGCC
>JAKPUV010001169.1 GCA_029554925.1 Candidatus Hydrogenedentota bacterium
AAATGGCGTACCCGGAGGGACTCGAACCCCCAACCTTCTGGTCCGTAGCCAGACGCTCAATCCAATTGAGCTACGGGTACGCTGCGAGAGCGGGGACAGAATACCACAGACACGCGGGAGACGCAACTTTTTCCCCGGCGCGCGACGCCTCGGCGCGGGGAAAACCGCCTACTCCCACGGCGGGGCGGTGAAGCGGAGGATGCCCGCGTCCGGGGGGCAGAGACAGGCGCCGAGCAGGCGCGGCGCGCCCGGCGAGGGCCGGGGCCACCAGAACCAGTGCAGCATGCCGCCGGGCACGGGAAGCGCCACCGTGCCGGACGCCGTGGTTTCCGGCGTCCGCTCCAGATCGGTCTCGAGCACGGCGAGAATGCCCGGGCCGCGCGGCGGGGCGCCCTCGCGGCGCGGCAGGGCCTTGATCCGGGCCTCCTTGGCCGTCCAGAGGGCGTAGAACAGCAACATGCGGCCCGGTTCGGCGCAGGCGGCGAGGCAGGCGTGCTCGGCGGGGGTGAAGAACCGCGCCGCCAGCCGTTCCACCCCCGCGCGCGGCCGCACGGGCTCCACATCCACGCCGAGGGGGCCGCGCGCGCATGCGGCCAGCACCACCCAGCCGCCCGAATGGCTCAGGCAGGTCTGAACGCCCGGACGCCCCCGGAGGGCGCGCGCGCGCATCCAGTGGCCGGCGGTGAACTCGGCGCGGCGGTCCGGGTGCTCCAGGGCCGCGGCCGCGCGCTGTTCATCGGGGGGAAGCCCGTCCTCCAGACGCCCCAGCGCGGCGGAAGATCCGGGCCGGGGGACGGCCTGCAGCAACACCCCGCCGGCCTCCGGGGCGGCGTCGGCGCCGGAAACCTCCTCCGGCGGGGCCAGCGCGGCGAGACCGCGCAGGAATGGGCGCGCGTCCGCCACTAGAACTCTTCCTCGCCCTCGTCGTAGGGGTCGTCGGGATCCTCGTCGCTCTCCCCGGGGTCGGGGCCGGACTCCTCCGCGGGCGGCTCCTCCTCCTCCCCGTAGGGGGGCTCCTCCTCCCCGTCCCCGCGATCCCGGGGCACCCCGGGAATGTCCATGTTGGACAGCACGCCGATGTCCTGCCCGGCGGCGGCGAACACCTCCTCGGCCACCGCCACGGGGCACCCCGTGCGGACGGCGATGGCGATGCCGTCGCTGGGGCGCGTGTCGATGCGCAGCACCTGCTCCACCTGCCCGGCGGCGTCCACCTGCTCCACCGTCAGATAGGCGAAGAAGGTGCCCTCCTCGAACTTGTACACCGTCACCGATTTCAGGGTGCCGCGGAGCCCCGCCAGAATGTTCAGCACCAGGTCGTGCGTCATGGGGCGCAGGGGCTTCTGCCCGCGGACGCCGAAACTGATCGCCGCCGCCTCAAAGGGGCCGACGCTGATGGGAAGCACCCGGTCCCCGGCCTGGAGCAGCACCGTGGGCGCGTTTCCCTCGTCCAGCGCGAAGGCGCCCAGCACTTTCACCTCAATCATGCGTGTTCTCCGGACGGCACCGGCAGCGGGCCGCTTCGCGCCGATGGTACTCCAGACACCCCCGCGCGCGTCAACCGAGGGCGGCGCGGACGGACACGGGGCGTCGTTCCAGGGGGCCGCGCCCGTGCGGGCCCGTGTTCGCCCGGTTTGGCCCCGCACTTTCCAGCGGCGCGGCAAACGTGCAATAATGAGCAAAACCCGGCGGCCCCCCCGCCCAACCAGGAGACGCATCCCATGAAGGAACGGCACCTCATCGTCGGCGCGCACATCCACAACTGGGGTGAGAACGCGCTGAAAGTGCAGAAGCTCCTGACGGAGTACGGCTGTAACATCAAGACGCGCCTGGGCCTGCACGAGGTCGCCGACGACTATTGCGCCCCCGGCGGCGTGCTCCTTCTGGAGATGGCGGGCGACGACGCGGTGTGCCAGGAGCTGGCGCGCCTTCTCGGCGAGATCGAGGGCGTCGAGGTGCAGAAGATGGAATTCCGCCACTAACCCCGGACCCACCATGGCAGACTCCCCGACATCCCCCCGCGGGGGCGCGGTGCGCCGCGAGAGCGACCTGCTGGGCGCGCGCGGCGTGCCTGCGGACGCGCTGTACGGCGTGCACACGCTGCGCGCGCGGGAGAATTTCCCCCTCGCCGGACGCCCCGCGCACCCGGAGCTGTTCCGCGCGTTCGGCGCGGTGAAGCTGGCCTGCGCGCGGGTGAACCGCGGCCTGGGCTGCTGGGCGGAGGCCCCGGAGAAGGCGGAGGCCCTGTGCCGCGCATGCGCGGAGATGATGGAGGGGCTGCTGGACGCGTGGAACGTGACGGACGCGCTCCAGGGCGGCGCGGGCACCAGCACCAACCTGAACGTGAACGAGGTGCTGGCGAACCGCGCCCTCCAGCTCCTCGGGCGGCCGCTGGGCGACTACGCCGCCGTGTCGCCGCTGGACGACGTGAACCTGCACCAGTCCACGAACGACACCTATCCCACGGCGCTGCGGCTGGCGGCGATCCGCGGGCTGCGCGCGCTGGAGCAGGCGCTCGTGGCGCTCCAGGAGGCCTTCCAGGCGAAGGAGCAGGCCTTCGCCCACGTGGTGAAGATGGGTCGCACGGAGATGCAGGACGCCGTGCTGGTCACGCTGGGCCGCGAGATGGGCGCCTACGCCGAGGCCTTCGCCCGCGACCGGTGGCGGGTCTACAAGTGCGAGGAGCGCCTGCGCGTGGTCAACCTCGGCGGCACGGCCGTCGGCACGGGCTACGCCGCGCCCCGCCGCTTCATTTTCCAGGCGGTGGAGGAGCTGCGCGGGATCACCGGCATCGGCTTCGCCCGCGCGGAGAACCTCGTCGAGGCCACGCAGAACGCCGACGTCTTCGTGGAGGTGTCGGGCATCCTGAAGGCCTGCGCCGTGAACCTCCTCAAGACCTGCGGCGACCTGCGGCTCCTGTCCTCCGGCCCCGAGGCGGGCCTCGCGGAGATCCGGCTGCCGCGCCTTCAGGCGGGGTCGTCCATCATGCCGGGCAAGGTCAACCCCGTCCTCCCCGAGGCAGTCTCGCAGGCCGCCATGCGGGTTCTCGGCAACGACCAGGTCATCGCGCTGGCGGCGTCGCAGGGAAACCTGGAGCTGAACGCCTTCCTGCCCCTCATCGCGGACGCCCTGCTGGAGAGCCTCGACCTGCTCGCCCGCGCCTGCGCCCTTTTGCGCTCGAAGTGTGTGGAGGGGATTCAGGCCGACGAGGAGCGCTGCGCCGCCCACGTGCGCACCGCGTCCGCCGCAGCCACGGCGCTGGTCGCCGTGCTGGGCTACGAGGCCGCGTCCGCGCTGGCGAAGGCGTCCGCCGCCGAAAAGCGCCCGATCCGGGACCTCGCGCTGGAGCGGGGGCTTCTGACGGCGGAGGCCTTCGACGCCCTGTTCACCCCGGAGGCCGTGTGCCGCCTGGGCATGCCCGACGGGTTCCGGTTTGACCGGGGCCCCGGAGACGACCATGCAGACCACGCCTAA
>JAKPUV010001176.1 GCA_029554925.1 Candidatus Hydrogenedentota bacterium
CAGCGGATCCCGCAGGGGTTCGAGGTGACGGGGGAGGGCCCGGTGCGGGCGGTGAACATGACGGACTTCGAGAACGACGAGGCCGTGGAGCACCTTCACCGCCGGCTGAAGAAACTGGGGGTGCTGAGCGCCCTCAAGCGCATGGGCGCCGCCGAGGGGCAGACCGTCCGCATCGGCGGCGTGGACTTGGAATACCGTCCGGACTGATCCGGCGGCGGCCGGGGTGGATGAGCGCATGGAAATACCCAAGGGCACACTCAAGCGGCTGGTCGTGAAGATCGGCACCAACCTCCTGACGGGGAAGCAGGCCTTCGAGGGCCACTTCATGGAGGCCATGGTCCGGGAGCTCTGCGACCTCAAGGCCAACCACGACCTCGACATCGTCGTCGTGAGCAGCGGCGCCGTCGGCTGCGGCATGAACGTGCTGGGCATGGAGCGGCGCCCCTCCCTCCTGCCCGAGAAGCAGGCTGTCGCCGCGGTGGGCCAGGCCCGGCTCATGCATTACTACGAGGTGCTCACGCAGACCTTCAATCCGGACCTGACCACCGCCCAGATCCTGCTGACGCAGTCCGACCTGGACGACCGGCGCCGCTACCTCAACATCCGCAACACCCTCACGTCGCTGTTCGTCCTGCGGCGGGTCATCCCCATCATCAACGAGAACGACACCACGGCCACCGAGGAGCTGCGCTTCGGCGACAACGACACGCTGGCCGCCAAAATCGCCGCGAAGATAGACGCGGACACGCTGGTCATCCTCACGGACGTGGACGGCCTGTACGACGGCAACCCCGCCACCTGCAAGGGCGCCCGCCTCATTGAGACGGTGGAGCGGATCACGCCCGAACTCCTGGCCTGCGCGGGCGGGGCCGGCAGCGTCGCCTCCACCGGCGGCATGCGCACCAAGCTCGACGCGGCGAAGATCGCCACCGCCGCAGGCGTCACCTGCATCATCGCCAACGGCACGCGCGAGAACATCCTGCATGGCGTCCTCACGGGGGCCGTCCCGGCCACCCGTTTTCTCCCCTCGAAAAGCGCCCTTTCGCAGCGCAAGCGGTGGATCGCCTTCGGGCGCAGCGCCCGCGGCGCCCTGCATGTGGACGAGGGCGCGCGCGAGGCTCTGCTGGTCCGGGGCCGCAGCC
>JAKPUV010001183.1 GCA_029554925.1 Candidatus Hydrogenedentota bacterium
TTGCGCGGGTCGTCCTCGGGGATCCCCGCCTCGACCTTGCCCACCAGGTCCGCGCCCATGTCGGCGCCCTTGGTGAAGATGCCGCCGCCGGAGCGGGCGAACAGCGCGACGAGCGAGGCGCCCATGGCGTAGCCGTTGACGATGTTCGGGTCGCCCGCGAACAGCTTGTAGACGATGACGAGGCCGATCATGGCGATGCCGACCACGCCCAGGCCCATGACCGCGCCACCGGAGATGGCGATGTCCAGCGCCTTCTTCACGCCGCCGCTCTCGGCCGCCGCCGCCGTGCGCGCGTTGGAGCGCGTGGCGATGTACATGCCCAGCACGCCCGCGCAGCAGCTCGCCACCGCGCCGGCCGCGAAGGCCACGCCGGTGTGCCAGTTCAGCCCGAACTCGGGCTTCACCATGCCGACGACCACGAACAGCACGAAGATGACGGCCACGAAGCTGAACACCCACTGGTATTCCTTCTTCAGGAAGGCCGCCGCGCCCTTCTGCACCTCGCCGGACAGGAACGCCATGCGCTCGTTGCCCTGCGGCTTGCCCAGCACGTAGCGGGCGAGGTACGCCACGAAGAGAAGCGCCGCCACGGCGCACAACCCAGACGCTTTCAAGAACATGTCAGATCTCCTTCCGGTTGGGAACCACACACCGTCTGTTGAAAAATACACACGCATCCCCGCCGCTCCGGCGGAGTCAAACTCACCAAACCGCTCAGGCGGGCTCCACGCCCGCCGCCCGCAGCGCCTCGCGCGCCGCCCGCTGCGCCGCCTCCTTCTTGGACCGTCCGCACCCCCGGCCGACGGCGCGTCCGTCCACCATCACCTCCACCTCAAACTCCTTGCAGTGGTCGGGCCCCTCGGCGGCCACCACCTCAAACTGCGGCAGGCCCAGACCCGCCGCCTGGCAAAATTCCTGCAGGCGGGACTTGCAGTCCCGCATCTCACCGTCCGCGCCCGCGCGGGCAAGCTCCCCGGCGAACACCCGCTTCACCAGCGCCTCCGCCGTCCGCCAGCCACGGTCCAGATACACGGCCCCGATCAGGGCCTCCAGGCAGTCCGCCAGCAGGGACACCCGCCCGCGGCCGCCGGAAATCTCCTCGCCGCGCCCCAGCAAAATCAGGGGCGCAATGTCGAGCGCCTCCGCCACCCGCGCCACCGTTTCCCGGTTGACCATGCCGGCCCGCATGCGGCTGTACTCGCCCGGCGTCTTGCCGGGCACCTTCTCCACAAACCAGTGGGCCGCCGCGAGGCCGAGCACCGCGTCTCCCAGAAACTCCAGAGACTCATAGTCCGCCCCGCCGCCCGCGCGGGCCTCCGCCACGCGCGAGGCATGGGTGAGCGCCTGCTCGTACAGCGACAGATTGCGGGGAACAACACCCAGCCGCCCGGCAAAGCCGCGCAACTGCGCCTCCCGCTCCGGCGTCAGCCCGGACTCTTGGACGGAATCATCCATGTCGCATAAGTTTGGGAAATGCACTGAAAACCGGTGAAATATTAGCCAATTCGGGGGGAGAAATGCAATCTTCTGCCGTTCGGATGCCGGAAACCCCCGTTTATCAGGGGTTTTGCGTCCCGTTTTTCTCAGTATGCGCCCGGGCCGGCCGCCGCGCGCGAAAACACCGCGCGCCCGGGCCGTCCCCCTTGTCGGTGGTCCTGCCCGGGCGCGGTCGTTTCCTTACTTGTCCGCCATCTTCTCCTTGATGTACCGGATCGCGTCGCCCACCGTCTCGATCTGGTTGGCGTCGTCGTCAATCTCCAGACGGAACTCCTCCTCGAGGGCCATGATGATTTCCGTCTGGTCCAGCGAGTCGGCGTTGAGGGTGTTCCGGAGGTTTGCCTCCTCCGTGATCTCCTCCAGTTTCCGGTTCAACCGGTCCGCAATGATTTCCTTCACCTTCAGGGTGATCGCATCGTCTGTCATGGCTGGGTTCCTTTTCGTTTGCCGCACGTTGGTGTGCGGAGGGACGTTCATTTCATACCCCGTGCCGGGCTGGCGTTCCCGCAGCGCCGAGTCCGGCAGGGGAAATTATGTCACCGCCGGTCGAGGCCTGTCAAATTGTTTGCCCTCAAACGGTTCATCCTCAGGGAGCCACCGCCCCGGCGCTCTCCAGTGCGTCCAGCACCCGGACCAGGCCGGGAGAGACGGCGTAATACGCGTCCACCGCCTTTCTTCCGCCCGGAGAGGAGGCGAGGACCTGGTCACGGAAGGCCCTGAGCCGGGACGCGGTGG
>JAKPUV010001187.1 GCA_029554925.1 Candidatus Hydrogenedentota bacterium
CCGTGGCCAACCTCTGGATTAACCGCCTCATCGGCGACAGCGCCCTGCCCAAACGCAAGCGCCTGACCTGGTCCACCCTGACCCCCTTCCGCCCCGACTCCCCCCTGGAACCCTCCGGACTCCTCGGACCGGTGGAGGTCATGTCTCAGGAGTTTCCGCAGTAAGCACCCAGAAACGAAATCTGGTCGCCACCCTGGCGCCAAAGGACCCCGTCGGCGCGCCGACCGTGGCGCGGTCCATTGAGGATCCCTGGTTTCGCTGCCAGGCCCTCTCGTACTGCGCACAGCACACCGAAGACGCGCGCGCGCGGGACGTGCTGGTCCGGGAAGCGTTTGATTCCGCCAGCCTGCTGGGGGAACCGAACCGGATTGTCAATGTGTCCTGCTGGCCACTGTCCGTTCTCTGCAATTTCGGCCTGTGGCGCGAAGTGGCGGGGCACGCCCGCCGGCTGTCGGCAATCATCAGCACGGAGCCGAGCCCCGTGCGCCGCGCCAACGCCCTCGAGCATCTTTGCATGACGCTGCGGACGGCCCCGCGTGACATTTCCATGCCGGTGTTCGCGCAGTTTGCCGAGGCCTGCCTCTGCCGGCTCTCTTCGGGAAAAAGAAACCGGCGCGGGGAGTCGTATCTTGCCGGCATGATTCGGGTGATCCACACCCACGCAGGCCAGGATTGGGCCCGCGAACTGGCGGCCCGGATCGCCGGCCCCGAACTGCGCCGTCAGGCCGAGGAGGCGCTTCTGAAGTTGGAAGCCGATGAATCCCGGGGCGAGCCCCGCCCCGAATCAATGTAAACATAATTATTACAATCTCTTGTGTGAGCTTTTTCTCCCCGGAGGATGCGGAGGGCGCTGCCGGTGGTTCTTTCCGGTTTTTCGGGATTTGGACCCGGCCCCCCGGAGGTGTATAATCGGCGCAGGCAGTGATTCAACCCTGTAGAAAAGCATTTCCGTGGCTGACCAGTACCAATTGATAGCGGATGCCGCAGGATGGGCGGCGTGTTACGAGGCGCTGCGCCGCGCGCCGCGGTTTGCGGTGGACGTTGAGGCGAACAGCCTTCACGCCTACCGGGAGCGGGTGTGCCTCCTCCAGTTTTCCACGGAGGACGCCGATTTCATTGTGGACCCCCTGGCGGGGCTGGACCTGTCGCCCCTGGGCGGCCTGCTGGCCGACCCGTCGGTCGAGAAGATTTTCCATTCGTCGGACTATGACCTCGCCCTGCTGAAGACGCAGTACAACTGGACGGTCTGCAACCTCTTCGACACCATGTGGGCCGGAAGGGTGCTGGGCTTCAAGAAGATGGGGCTGGCGGCGGTGCTGGAGGACCTGCTGGGGGTCTGCCTGTCCAAGAAGTTCCAAAAGGCCAACTGGGCGCGCCGCCCCCTGCCGGAGAACTGGCTGGACTACGCCAGCAACGACACGCGGTACCTGCTGCCCCTGCGCGACCGGCTGGCGGAGCGGCTTCAGGCCGAGGGGCGCATGGAGGAGGCGCTGGAGATCTTCGCCGCGGGATGCGAGGTGGAGCCCATCGTGCGCCCCTTCGACGTGGAGTCCTTCTGGACCATCCAGGGGGTGCGCGCCCTGGAGCCGCGCGCCCAGGCGGTGTTCCGCGCCCTGTTTGTCTGGCGCGAGAACGAGGCGAAGCGCCGCGATGTGCCCCCGTTCAAGGTGATCAACAACCAGTCCCTGCTGCTGGTGGCGAAGGCCGCCGCGGGCGGGGAGGGCCCGCTGACCCGAGCGCCCGGCGTTTCCGACAAGACTCTGGCCCGGCTGGGCGGCGGCCTGCAGGCGGCCGTGGAAAAGGGCCGCAAGGCCCCCCTCCCCAAGCCCCCCAAGCGGGGCGAGCGCAGGCAGACCGGCAAGCCCGGCTTTCTCCAGCGCTACGACGCCCTGCTGGAGTGGCGCAAGAAGGCCGCGCAGCTGCGGGGGGTCGAATCGGACGTGATCCTTTCCCGCCGGACGGCGAAGGAGCTGGCCGAGAAGTGCCCCGTCACACCGGAGGACCTGGAGGGGATCGCCTCCCTGGGGCCTTTCCGCCGGGAACGCTACGCCGGGGACATCCTCAAGGTGCTCAAGGAATCCAAGTGACCGAAGGGGGCGTTTTTCCGCCGTGATGGAACCGCATCAGCAACTTGCCGAGTCCCCCCCCGTGGCGGGGGAAAGGGACGGACTCTCCCACCGGCTCGCCACGGTGTCCCGCATCGAGTGGGTGCTGCTGCTCACGCGCTATGTGCTCTACCTGTTCGTGGTTTCCCTGCAGGTGTCGGGCATTGAGACGCTGCCGCCGGGCAGCCTGCTGCTGGCGGCCGCCGCCGCCCTCCTGCAGAACTTCTGGGCGCACTATGTGTTCCACACCCGGCGCCTGTCCCTGTTCCTCTCGCCGGTCAACTTCATCCTCTACCTCTCCAGAACCTGCCTGCTCGTGGCCCTCACGGGCGGCGAGAACAGCGTGCTGGTGTCCCTGTTCCTGCTGCTGCTCATCGGCGGGCATGTGTACGCCCCCGACTCGCCCAACGCGCGGTGGGGCTCCGTGTTCGTCTGCGCCGCCTACGCGTTCACCGTGCTGGGCGGCTGGGCGTTCCGCGGCGTGAACCTGGCCTCCATGACCGTCTACGGCAACTTCGTCACCCTGGCCCTGTGCGGATGGCTGATGGCCCAGCTAGGGCGCCTCCTGCGCGAGATGGAGGCGGACAACGAGGACCGCGAGCGCGCCGTGTCCTCCTCCGAGGCGACCATGCGCGCCATCCTCGACCATGTCGCCCAGCCCATCCTGGTCTTCGGCGAGAACGAGTTTGTCGCCGACGCCAACGCGCCGGCCTGCGAGTTCTTCGGGCTGGACCGGACCGCGCTGGAGGGGCGGCGCTTCCGCGAGTTCCTGTTTGACGACGGGCTGCTCGGCGACCGCATGGGCGCCATGCGCGGCGCGGGCCGATGGCGCGGCGAAATGGTGATGGTGCCGCCGGACGGCGGCGAGCGGCGGGTGTACATGCTCATCCATTCGTTCATCCGCGACCAGCGCCAGTTCTTTGTGGCCGTGTTCCAGGACATCACCCGCCAGAAGGATTTCGAGGAGGCCCAGCGGCAGGCCAAGGAGCGGCTGGAGCAGGCCAACGCCGAACTGCAGCGCGTCAACAGCCTGCGCGCGGAGTTCTACGCGACCGTGGCGCGGCGGCTCCGCTC
>JAKPUV010001197.1 GCA_029554925.1 Candidatus Hydrogenedentota bacterium
GTTGTCGAAGACCGCCGCCGTCCGCTCCACGGCCCGGCGCGCGCCGTCGGCGTCATGTCGTCGCCCCAGCCAGGCGAGCACGCGGTCGTCAAAACTCTGCACCCCCAGGCTCAGGCGGTTCACCCCCAGTCCGCGCCAGGCGGATACCCTCTCCGTTGTCACATCGTCGGGGTTGGCCTCCAGGGTGATCTCGGCATCGGGCGCGAGGCGGAAACGGCGACGCACGGCCTCCAGCACGCGCTCCAAGTCGGCGGGCGGGACCAGCGAGGGAGTTCCCCCGCCGAAGAAGAGGGTGTCCGCGCGGTCCGGCCCGTCAAACGCCGCAATTTCCCGGCACAGCGCGTCCACGAACGCGTCCGGCGGGTCTCCGCCCACGGGAACGCTGACAAAGTCGCAGTAGGGGCACTTCGTCCTGCAGAAGGGGATGTGTATGTAGACACCGAACATGTCCGGGGTCCCCGGATGCGCGCCTATTCCTCCGCACCGGCGGCTGCGCCGCCGACCCGGCCCACAATGTCCCGCTCCGCCACCCAGCCCAGCGTGCGGCTGTCGCCCTTTTCCCCCGCCTTCACGGGGGCCAGGATGAAATAGTGCCCCTCGGGCACCTGGGCGTGCTCCGGGGTGCGCAGCCGGCCATAGGGGGCCACGGCGGCATCCTCCGCGGTCAGCGCTTCGAGCACCACTGCGGGAAGCGGGCGCTCCCTGCCGTTGACCATCAGGCGGCCCTCCTCCAGAACGACCCGTTCGCCGGGCATCGCCGCGACCCATCCGGTGAAGGATGCCTCCTGGCCCTTGTCGGCGGCCACCGACGCGAGCACCAGGTCGCCCTTTTCGGGACGCGCCCACCGCAGCAGCCAGAGGCGACTGAGCGGCACCCGGAACCCGTAGGCGAGGGCGAGGGCGAAGCGCCAGCGCTCCTTTCCGTCCGCCGTCGGCGCGGAGACGATGCGGCCCACCACGAGGCGGACCAGGGTCAGCAGCACGATGAGGCCCGCCGAGACGCGCCACCAAAGGGTTTCGGAGAACCCGGTGAAGTCGCGCCAACGGGGGGGCGGCCACCAGATGCAGGCAACGCGCCCCACGAGGTGCTCGTTGGGGACCCATCCGAACCAGCGGCCGTCGCGGCTGTGCGCGCTGTTGTCCCCCAGCAGCAGGTAGTGCCCCTCGGGGACCTGGGAATACTCCTCGCCGGGGAGGACGCCGTAGCGCGCCTCAAAGGGGGCGGTGTAGAAAAGGTCCTCCGGCATGCCGGGCGGCGGTGTCAGCGGCTTTCCGTTGGCATACACCGTCCCGTTGCGGATCTGGATGCGCTCGCCGGGCATGCCGACGATGCGCTTGACCAGCGTTTTGAACACGGCGTCCTTCTCGACGGTTTTGAAGACGACGATGTCCCACCGCTGCGGGGGGCTGCCGTAATAGAGGCGCTTGTTCATGAAGGGCACGCGGATGCCGTAGACCCACTTGTTGACCCAGACCCGGTCGCCCTTGCAGAAGCCCGGATCGCCGAGCAGGGTGGTTTCCATGGAGCCCGAGGGAATGCGGTAGGGTTCGGCGACGGCCCAGCGGAAGACCAGGGCCAGCGCGAGGGCGATCAGGCCGCCGCGGGTCCACTCGACGGTCTGCCGCCAGGTCATGCCCGCCGTCAGCCAGCCGACCGCGCCCAGCGCCGTGACCACGGCCCCGGAATACCACATGCCCTCGGAGGTGCCC
>JAKPUV010000114.1 GCA_029554925.1 Candidatus Hydrogenedentota bacterium
TCCACGCCGAGTGCGGCATCTTCCGCACCGGCGACTTTGGCGAGCGCGGCATGCCCATTGACGACCCGGAGGCGCGGCCCGGCCCCGACCTCGACTGGGACGCCTTTCTGGGCGACGCGCCAAAGCGGCCCTTCGATGTGAGCCGGTTCTTCCGCTGGCGCATGTACGAGGACTATGCGGGCGGCCCCGTCACGGACCTCTATCCCCACGTGCTCACCCAGGTCATTGACATTCTCGGCGTCACCCACCCCTCCCACGCGGTCGCCACGGGCGGCAAGTACCGCTACCAGGAGCGCGAGGTGCCCGACACCTTTAACATGCTCGTCGAGTATCCCGAGAACATTTCCATCGCCGTGCTGGGCACCCAGGGCAGCAACTACCAGGGCACCGGCGGCCGCGACGACATCCGGATCCCCGTCATCCGCGGGTGGGACGGCGCCCTGACCATCCAGGGCAACGACATCGTGTTTATTCCCGACAATCTGGCGGACGCCCGCAAGGAGCGGCGCTTCCCCATTGAGCGGGGGTACAACGTTCTGTATCTCATGCGCAACCTCGTCGAGTGCGCCCGCACCGGGGCGCGCACCCTCGACAGCGGACCCGCCCTCGCCTACCACACCCAGACCGCCCTGCTCATGGGCATGACCGCCTACCGCGAGAAGAAAACGGCCTTCTTCAACACGGAGAGACAGGAAATCACCACATGACCAAGCCCGCCGCCCTCCTTCTGCTCGCCGCAACGCTTCTGTTTGGGCCGTTGACCGCCTACGGCGCGGCGCTGGAGGAGGTCGCCGCCGTGTCCGCGGACGCCTATGCGGGGATTTTCCAGAAGTTCTCCCACTATGAGACCGTGGTGGCGCCCGACAAGGATGCCCCGGAATGGTGGGCCGGCGCCCCGTCCGTGGTCCACGACCCCGACACCGGCTTCTGGATGGCCTGCCGCATGCGGATCGGCGAGGGACCGCGCGGCCTGCGGGGCTACGAGGTGCGCATTCTCCGCAGCGACGACGGCATCCACTTCACCCCCGTCCTGAACATCCGCCGCGAGGACGTGCCCATCCCCGGGTTCGAGCGCCCCGCCCTGGTCCGGGACCCCAAAAC